>DASXAN010000643.1:0-6383 GCA_036406755.1 Gemmataceae bacterium | reverse complement strand
CCGGAGGCGCCCGCGCCGGCGCGGTCGCCTCCGGCTCCCCGCTACACGGTGTTGTTACACCCCGAGCATCAGCCGCTCCGGGTTCTCGACGCACTCCTTGACGCGGACCAGGAACAGCACCGCCTCTCGGCCGTCGATCAGCCGGTGGTCGTACGTCAGCGCCAGGTACATCATCGGCCGGACCACGACCTGGTCGTTGACCGCCACCGGCCGCTTCTGGATGGCATGCATGCCGAGGATGGCCGTCTGCGGCGGGTTCAGGATCGGGGTGGACAGCAGCGACCCGAAGACGCCGCCGTTGGTGATCGTGAACGTCCCGCCTTGCAGGTCGCCGACGCTGATCTTGCCGTCGCGTGCCTTCCCCGCCAGCGCGGCGATCTCCTTCTCGATGTCGGCGAACCCCTTGGCGTCGCAGTCGCGGACGACCGGGACCATCAGCCCCTTCTCGGTGCTGACGGCCACGCCGATGTCGTAGAAGTGCTGGTAGACGATGTCGCCGCCGTCGATGCGGGCGTTGACCAGCGGGTGCGTCTTGAGCGCCTCGACCACGGCCTTCACGAAGAAGGACATGAAGCCGAGGTTGGTGCCGTGCTTCTCCTTGAACTTGTCCTTGTACCGCGCCCGCAGATCCATGACGGCCGACAGGTCGGCTTCGTTGAACGTGGTCAGCGACGCCGTGGATTGCTGGGCCTCGACCAGCCGGGCGGCGATCCGCTGGCGGATGGCGCTGATCCGCTGCCGCGTCTCCCGCTCGCCGGGAGCGCGGGCCGCAGCCGGCGGGGCCTGAACGCTGCCATTGCCCGCCGGCGCTTTCGCGGCCGGGGCGGGCGGGGCGGCGAGAACATCTTCCTTCGTGATCCGACCGCCGCGGCCGGAGCCGGTGAGCTGACTCGGGTCGATGCCGCGGGCCTCGGCGGCGACGCGGGCCGACGGCGACAGCGCCGGCTCGCGGGCCGCCGCCGGCTTTTCGGCGGCCTTCGCCGGCTCCGCGGCTTTCGCCGCCGGCGCCGCGGCGGCAACAGGTCTTGCGGGAGCCGGGGCACCGGCCCCCTCCTCGACGCGGCCGATCACCGCCCCAACCTGCACCGTCGTCCCCTCGGGCACCGCGATCCGCAGCCTCCCGTCCGCCGGGGCGACCACCTCCTGCGTGGCCTTTTCGGTTTCCAGCTCGACGACCGGCTCGTCGGCCCGGACGGCGTCGCCGTCCTTCTTGAGCCACCGCGCCAGGGTGCCCTCGGTGATCGATTCGCCGACCGACGGCACCTTGATCTCGACGGGCATGATGAAATCTCTTTGGGTAACGACAAGCCCACCCGCGGCGGCGGGTGGGCTTTGCTGATCACCCCGTCGGGCTCATGGCCGGCCGCTTCACGTCCGTCTCCAGCGGCTCGCCCCGCGACTTTACTAGCGCCGGTACGGCCCGCACCTGGTGCGGCGCCAGGCCGGCCAAGGCGACCTCGACCAGCTCCCGCTGCTCATGCTCGTGGACGTGGTGCGACCCGGTCGCCGGGCTGGCGCTGGCGTCCCGGCCGACGTAGAGCGGCTGATACCCCAGCCCCCGCAGCCGCTGGTCCATGTAGGACCAGGCCCCCATGTTCAGCGGCTCCTCCTGAACCCAGACCAGTTCCTTCGCCCGCCGGTAGCGGCCGAGGGTCTGCTTCAGTAGCTCCTCGTGCAGCGGATACAGCTGCTCGACGCGGACGATCGCCACGTCCCGCACGCCGCCGTCTCGGCGGGCCTGCTGCAAGTCGTAGTACACCTTGCCGCTGCACGCCAGCACCCGCCGGACGCGGTCCGGTTCGGCCGCCGGGTCGTCGATGATCTCCCGGAATTGGCCGTCGGTGAACTCATTCACCGGCGACACCGCCTCCTTGTGCCGCAGCAGGCTCTTGGGCGTCATGACAATCAGCGGCTTGCGGAACTCCCGCTTGACCTGACGCCGCAGGGCGTGGAAGTACTGGGCCGGCGTCGTCAGGTTGCACACCTGGATGTTGTTCTCCGCCGACAGCTGCAGGAACCGCTCCAGGCGGGCGCTGGAGTGCTCCGGCCCCTGCCCCTCGTACCCGTGCGGCAGCAGCAGCACCAGCCCGCTGGCCCGCTGCCACTTGGACTCGGAGCAGACCAGGAACTGGTCGATGATGACCTGGGCCCCGTTGGCGAAGTCGCCGAACTGCGCCTCCCACAGTACCAGCGACGTCGGGTCGTCGAGCGAGTAGCCGAACTCGAACCCGAGCACGGCGAACTCGCTCAACATGCTGTCGTAGACCTTGAAACTCGCCTGCCGGCCGGGGCGGATGCGGCAGAGCGGGGTGTACGCCTCGTTGTTCCGGGCGTCGTAGACGACGGCGTGCCGCTGGCTGAACGTGCCCCGCCGGCTGTCCTGGCCGCTCAGCCGCACCGGCGTGCCCGCCAGCACCAGCGTGCCGAACGCCAGCGTTTCGGCGAACGGCCAGTCGATCGGCTTGCGCTCCGTCAGGATCGTCTGCCGGTGCTCGAAGATGCGGGCGATGGTCGGGTTCAGGACGAACCCCTCCGGCATCTGCGTGACGCCGTCGGTCACCTCGCGGAGCACATCGAACGGCACGGCCGTCGCCGCCGGGGTGAAGTCGAACCGTGGCCGCAGCCCCCGCCACACGCCGGAGAAGCCGTGCATCCCCCGCTTCTTCGGCGGCGACTTCTTGACCTCGTCCTGGGCCTTCTTCAACTTCTCCTGAAACTTCTCGTCGATCGCCAGGGCCTCGTCGGCCGTCAGGTCGCCGTGGACGACCAAGTGCTCCTCGTAGATCTGCAGCTGGCTCGGCCGGTTCTTGATCTTGGCGTACATGACCGGCTGGGTGAACGCCGGGTTGTCGCCCTCGTTGTGGCCGTGCTTGCGGTAGCAGTTCACGTCCAGCACCACGTCCCGGTGGAACGTCTGGCGGAACTCGACGCACAGCTCGGCCAGCCAGACGGCCGCCTCCGGGTCCTCGGCGTTGACGTGGAAGATCGGGGCCTGGATCATCTTCGCGACGTCGGTGCAGTACCGGGTCGAGCGGGCGTCGGCCGGGTTGGTGGTGAAGCCGATCTGGTTGTTGATGACGACGTGCAGCGTCCCGCCGGTCCGGTACCCGGTCAGGTTCGAGAGGTTGAGCGTCTCGGCCACCGACCCCTGGCCGGCCATCGCCGCGTCCCCGTGGATCAGGAGCGGGATGCCCAGCCTTCGCTCCGTGTCGCCGGCCCGCCGCTGCTTGGCCCGCACCCGCCCCTCGACGACCGGGTTGACCGCCTCCAGGTGGCTCGGGTTGGGCGACAGCGACAGGTGGATCTTGTGCCCCCTGGCCGTCTCGAAGTCGCTGGAGAAGCCGAGGTGGTACTTCACGTCCCCGTCGCCGTCGGTCGTCTCCAGGAAGACGTCCTCGAACTCGCCGAAGACGTCCTGGTACGGCTTGCGGAGGATGTTGGTCAGCACGTTCAGCCGGCCGCGGTGGGCCATGCCGATGACCACCTCCCGCGCCCCCAGCTCGGCCGCCTTCTCGATCATGGCGTCGAGTACCGGGATGGTCGTCTCCGCCCCCTCCAGCGAGAACCGCTTCTGGCCCTGGTAGCGGTTGTGCAGGAACTTCTCGAACAGCTCGGCGTAGTGCAGGACCATCAGGACCCGCATCTTCTGCCGCAGCGGCAGCTTCGGCCGGTTCCGCCGCGGCTCCATCCGCTCCTGGAGCCAGTTGCGGATGTCCATGTCCTGAATGTGCAGGTACTCGACGCCGATGGTGCGGCAGTACGTCTCCCGCAGGGCGGCGATCAGTTCGCGGAGGGTGCCGCGCGGCAGGCCGAGGAACGGAATGGCGTCGAACGTTCGATCCAGGTCCGTGTCGGACAGGCCGAACTGGCTCAGTTCGAGGTACGGGTGGGTCGGCGGCGGGTCGGTGAGCGGGTCGACATGGGCGAGCAGGTGCCCGAGGTTACGGTAGGCGTTGACCAGGCGGAAGATGCCGAGCTGCTCGGACGCGCCGGCGGCCGGGGCGGGCGTTCGCTCGGCCAGGGCGAACCCCTCGAAGAAGGCCCGCCAAGTTTCGTCCACGGACCGCGGGTCGGCCCGCCACCGCTGGTAGGCGTCGTCAATCGCCCCCTGGTTCCATCGGGTCGCGAAAGTCGGGTTCATGGTGGGATCGTCGTGGCGGCGGCGGGGCACCCGCGGAGCGGGTCGGCGACGGCTGCGCCCGCCGGCTTGCCGGCTGTTAAGTCATTGTGTCACGCCTCGCGGCGGAGGCAAGCCGGGCAAGGAGTGCCGCCGCCACGGCGGGGCCGGTTGTGCCGCCGTCGCCGGTGGGAGGGGCTGTGCCGCCGTCGATTCAACATAGCACGGCCAGTCCCTCGACCGGGGCGAACCCCGCTGTTAGCATGATAGGGCCACGGTCTCAACCCCGAACGACCGGCCTGCCATGACCCCCATCCGGTACTTCAAACGCTACCGCATGGCGCTGGACCTCGCCCGGCCGCTGCCGCCGGTGCCGCCGCTGCCGGACGGCTATTACTGGCTGCCGTGGGACGACATCCTGCTGGCCGCCCACGCCCGGGCCAAGCACGCCAGTTTCCAGGCCGAAATCGACAGCCAGGTGTTCCCGAGCCTGGCCACCGAATCCGGCTGCGAACAACTCATGCGGGCCATCCGCCTCAAACCGGGGTTCCTGCCGGGGGCCACATGGTTGCTGGCCGCCGGCGCGGACTACTGCGGCACCGTCCAGGGCGTCCGCGAGCGGTCCGGCAACGGGGCCATCCAGAACCTCGGCGTCGCCCCAGCCCACCGCGGCCGGGGGCTGGGAACGGCCCTGCTCCTGCAAGCCTTGCACGGGTTTCGCCGGGCCTGCCTGCCGGCGGCGATTCTCGAAGTGACGGCCGAAAACGACGCCGCCGTCCGCATTTACCGCCGGCTCGGGTTCCGCTGCCGCAAGACCGTGTACAAGGCCGTCGAAACCGCGGTTTATGCTTTGGTCGCCGAAGACGCCGTACCCCGGTAGAATCATGTGGCGTTTGGCCACGAGCCTCGGCGAGTGGGTGCCCGCTCGCCGGAGGCTCGTGGCTCGACCGACCGAGGGAGTCGCCGTGCCCCAGGACGTTTACCAACATACGTTTGCGAACGGCCTGACGCTGCTCGCCGAGCGGATGGAGCACGTCCGCTCGGCCGCGCTGAACTTCCTCGTCCCGGCCGGCTGCGCGTACGACCCGCCCGACCAGCTCGGCCTCGGAGCCATGCTCGCCGACCTGATCACCCGGGGGGCCGGCGACCGCGACAGCCGGGAATTGACGCTCGCCCTGGATAACCTGGGCCTGGACCGGTCCGAGTCGGTCGGCAGCTTGCACACCCGGTTCTACGGGGCGACGCTGGCCCGCAACCTGCCGGCCGCCCTGGACATTTACGCCGACATTCTCCGCCGCCCACACCTGCCGGACGACGAGATGGACGCCGTCCGCTCGCTGGCCCTGCAAGACCTCCAGGGGTTAGAGGACGAGCCGCGGCAAAAGGTGCTTATCGAGCTGCGCAAGCGGCACCACCCGGCTCCGCTGTCCAACGACCGCCGCGGCACCGTCGAGGGCGTCAACGCCGTCACGCCGGACTCGGTCCGCACCCACTACCGCCGCCACTTCCGCCCGGCGGGGACGATCCTCTCGGTGGCCGGCAACATCGAATGGGGGCCGCTCCGTGACCAGGTCGGCCGACTGTTCGGCGATTGGCAGGGCGAGCCGGTCCCGCCGGTCACGGCCGGGCCGTCAAAGCCCGGGTTCGACCACATCGCCAAGGACACGACACAGACGCAGATCGGCATCGCCTACCCGAGCGTGCCGGTCGGCCACGCCGACTACTACGCCGCCCTCGGGGCGATCAACGTCCTCTCCGGCGGCATGAGCTCGCGCCTCTTCACCCACGTCCGCGAGGAGCGGGGGCTGTGCTACAGCGTCTGGGCGACGTACCAGACGTTCAAGGACCGGGCGAGCGTCATCGCCTACGCCGGGACGACGGCCGAGCGGGCCCAGGAGACGCTGGACGTGACCCTGCGGGAGCTGAAGCGGCTCCGCGAGGGGATCGAGGAGGACGAGCTGGAGCGGGTCCGGGCCGGGCTGAAGTCGTCGCTGATCATGCAGGAGGAATCGACGTCGTCGCGGGCCGGGTCGCTGGCGTCGGACTGGTACTACCTGGGCCGCGTCCGCAGCACGGAGGAGATCCGGGCGGCGATCGACGCCCTGACACCGCGGGCGATCCTGGAGCACGTCGAACGCTACCCCGCCAAGGACTTCTGCATCGTGACGCTGGGGCCGCAACCCCTGAAGGTGAACGTGTGACGCCGCGACGCGAGTCCGCGAGCGGAGCGCTCCGCTCGCGGACTCGCGTCGCGGCGTCACGAAAC
>DASXAN010000642.1:0-3508 GCA_036406755.1 Gemmataceae bacterium | reverse complement strand
GAGGGGAAGGACCGGGTCGGCGGCGTCCCCTTTGTACATCAAGTTGTGAAGGATCGAGCCGTCATCGAGCCGACTACCGATACGGTGGGCGACATTGGCAAGTTCCACCTGGACGACGGGATCTCGATTGTAACTGGCGATGTACTCAAGACTGTCTGTTCCCTTGGTCGGAATCTCATTCGCCGCCAGCCGGAGCAGCCAAGCCCGAACGGCGGGCGGGGCATCCGATTGAACGATGTCATTGACGTGAAACTTGGCGATCCACTTCGCAAAGCCGGGGTCAGTCGCCGCGGCTAACCAAATCGCCTTCAAGGACGAAGGCAGAGCGCTTAGCTTCGCCGCGTGCTGCTCCTGCTTCGGACGCTCGGCCAGTAGCCGAAGGGCTGTGCGATAGTGGTACGGGCTGTCCGAATTGGCGAGATTGGCCAATTCATTCGCCGACTTCTTCCCCAAATCCTCCGCCTTCTTCGTCGCCGCCCCCTTCTTCTGGATGCGGTACACCCGCCCGTGGTCGTAGTCCCACGACTCGGCGGCCGCCTGGTGGCACGGGTTCTGGTCGTGCCAGTCGATGACGAAGATCTCGCCGTTCGGTCCCCACCGCAGGTTGATCGGGCGGAAGTTCTTGTCCCCGCTCACCAGGAAATCGTCCGCCCGACTGGCGGTGAACGTTGAGCCGTTCCGCTTGAGCACGTTCCGCTTGATCGAGCAGCCGTGGATCGACCCGAAGATGACGCTGTTCTGCAGTTCCTGCGGCATCAGCGGGGTGTCGAGCGAGAGCAGGCCGGCGTGGGCCCAGCCGCTCTCCTTGTGGAAGGTGTGGTCGCAGATTTCATTGATGTAGCCGTAGGCGAACGGGTTGGTGCTCTGGCCGCTCTGCCGCTTGTAGATGCCGCCGGGGACGATGTGGAACAGGTGCGGGATGACGCAGCAGGCGAGGATGATCTGGCCGTCGGTGTTGCGGTAGTCCCAGCCCCAGGGGTTGGACGTGCCCTCGGCGAAGACCTCGAACTTGCGGCTGACCGGGTGATAACGCCAGACGCCGGCGTTGAGTTCGATGGGGGCGGTGGGTTTTCCCTCACCCCCCCGGCCCCCCTCTCCCCTTGTGGGAGAGGGGGGAGAGGATTCAAGAGGAGAGGATTCGGCTTTGGTTTTGCTCCCCCTCTTCCCTTGTGGGAGAGGGGGCTGGGGGGTGAGGGGATTAACCTTCGAATGCGTGAAAATCCCGTGCAGCCCGTAGAGCCAGCCGTCCGGGCCCCACTGGAACGTGTTCAGCGTCTCGTGCGTGTCCTGGCTGCCGAACCCGCTCAACAGCTTCTCGAACTTCCCCGGCCTGTCGTTCTTGTTCTCGATGAACCACAGGTACGGCGGGGCACCGACGAACACGCCGCCGCGGCCGACCTCCAGGCCCGTCGCCAGGTCGAACCGCTCCGGGAAGTCCTTGCCCTCGCAGAAGACCGTCCGCTTGTCCGCGACGCCGTCGCCGTCGGTGTCCTCCAGGATCACGATGCGGTCCCGCGGCATCCGGCCCGGCGGGGTCCGCTTCGGGTACTCGAAGCACTCGATGACCCACACCCGGCCGCGCTCGTCGATCGTCATGGCGACCGGGTTGACGACCATCGGCTCGGCGGCGAACAGCTTGACCTCGAACCCGTCATGGACCTTCATCCGGCGGACGGACTCCTCCGGCGTCAGGTACGGCTGGCCGGACGGCTTGGTGTTGTCGAAGCCGAACTCCTTCTGGGCGGACGCGGCGGGGGTGAGGGCGGCGAGGAGGGTGAGTGCGAGGCAGGCGCGGCGGGACATGGACGGCTCCGGGCAGGCGGGCGGTTCCGGGATTGTATACGTTTCGCAACGCGGGGGCGTCGGGGCGGTGGATAACCCCGGCTGGATCCTGGCCAACATTCGCGATCACGACGCCGACGGGTTCAGCCCCGAAGGGGCGGTACAGCGTTAGCCCAGGGCGCGAGCCCTGGGTTAGCGGCCCGACCAACCCGGTGAGCCCCGAAGGGGCGACACAACCTCGCCCGGGATTGTGTCGCCCCTTCGGGGCTACGGCTCATTCCCGGGCAAGGGGACCCAGGGCTCGCGCCCTGGGCTAACGCTGTGCCGCCCCTTCGGGGCTAAAACCCGTCCGCCAACCGGCCCCGTCACTCCTCCTCGTAATCCAGCGGGATCGGGGCGTCGTCGCTGCCCGGGCCGGCCGACTCCGACTCCGGCGGGCGGTTGTCGGTCACGTCGATGACCGTCTTCCAGTGCCAGTACGGCGAACCCATCAGCGCCACGTGCCCGGCCGGGCTGAGCAGGTTGTCCGCCAGGCCGAGGGCCGTCAGCCGGCCGAGGAATGGCGCCCCCGCCAACGCCGCCGCGCCGTCGTCCGTGACGTCGTTGCCGGCCAGGTCCAGCTCCCGCAACCGCGGCAAATCCGAGATGGAGAGGGCCGTCACCCCGGCGTCGCCGACGTGGTTGTGGGCAAAGTTCAGCATGACGGCCGGCCGCAGGTGGTTGCCGGCGACGAACGCCTGGACGCCGGCCGGGCCGAGTTGGGTGTCCCGTAGATCGAGCGCGCCGGTGCGGGCCAGCTGCCGCGGCAGCAGCGGCGACTGGGCCAGGGCGCGGGCACCGCCGTCGCCGAGCGGGTTGCCGGCCAACGCCAGGTCGGCCAGCCGGGGCAGCACCTTGCTGTTGGCCAGCGCCCAGGCGCCGGTCGCGTCGATGTGGTTGTCCCGCAGGTCCAGCGCCTCCAGGGCCGGCAGCGCCCGGGACTGGGCGATCAGCACGGCCGCCCGGCCGGGGATGTGGAAATTGCCTTGCAGGTCGAGGCTCGTCAGGTGCAGCCACGGGCCGGCGTCGAGCAGCGCCTGCACGCCGGCGGGAGACAGGCCGTTGAAGTTCAGTGCCAGCCCCCGCAGCCCGCGGACGTGCTCGGACCGAACCAGGGCGGCCAGGCCGTCGTCGCCGAGGTAGTTGACGCCGAGGTCGAGGTGGGCGACCTCCCGCAAGAGCGGGCACCGGGCCAGGGCGGGGAGCACGTCTCCGCAGTCGGACAGGCGGACGGTACGGACCAGTCCGGGCCGGAGCAGGTCGGCCCCGTACTCCAGAAACGCGGCAGCCGACAGGGTGACTTCCTCGACGAACCCACGGCGGAACCGCCAGCCGCTGACCTGCCCGGCCAGGTCGCGGGTCCAGTCGGCGGCGTGGGCGGCGAGCAGCCGTCGCTCGGCTTCTTCCAGCTCGGACCGCCGCGGGTCGTCAACCGGCAGCGCTGCCAGGGCACACTGGACGCGGACGAAGGCCCCACGGGGGTCGCCGCGCTCCCCCAGCCAGTCGGCGTAGACGAGGCGGGGGGCGTCGTCGGCCGGCGCCGCGGCGATCGTCCGGAGGAAGGCGGCTGCGTCGTGCATGGCAGGAAGCCAGTATACCCGCCCCGGCGGCCGGTTTGTGTAGGGTGGGTCGAGCGAGCGGAGCGAGGGAGGCCCACCGACGAAAGAGGCTGTCTCCGCATCGGTGG
>DASXAN010000641.1:0-6295 GCA_036406755.1 Gemmataceae bacterium | reverse complement strand
CCTCTTCTTTCAATTCATCGAGCATTGCGTCTCCTCTCGAACTCCCTGGCGACGATGGCGCGCAGTTCCGCCGTGGCCTTGGCCAGATGGTCGTTGGTGATTTGATACTGATAGCCGGCCGCGCGGGCGAGTTCCGCCCGTGCGGCCGCCAGCCGCCGCTGGATACTAGTTTCGTCCTCGGTGCCTCGAAGCCGCAGGCGCCGCTCGTACTCCTCCGGCGACGGCGCCAGCAGAAACACGGAGACGTGATCCGGGCATTTCTGCCGAACCTGGTCGGCCCCCTGGACGTCGATGTCCAGGATCACACCCCAGCCGTCGCGCAGGTACGGCTCAACTTCGGCGCGGAGTGTGCCGTAATAATTTCCGTGAACACAAGCGTGCTCCAAGAACGCCCCTGCCGCAAGCTGTTGTTCGAATCGCTCGTGCGTCCAAAAGTGGTACGCCACACCATCAGTCTCGCCGGCCCGCGGCGGACGGGTCGTCGCCGACACCGACAGGCGCAGCGGCCCCGGCGGGTCGGCGAGCAACCGCTGGATCACGGTCGATTTGCCGCTCCCGCTCGGGCCGGACAGGATGACTAACGGACCACGGGCCACGGACTATTCCACGTTCTGGATCAGCTCCCGCACCTTCTCCAGCGTCGCCTTGATCTCGACCACGTGCCGGGACACGGTCACGTCGCTCGCCTTCGAGCCGATGGTGTTCGTCTCCCGCCCCATCTCCTGGACCAGGAACTCCAGCTTCCGGCCGGGGCCGTCGGTTTCCGTCCGCACGGTCTGGTCGAACTGATCCAGGTGGCTGGCCAGCCGGACCACCTCCTCGGCGATGTCGCTCCGCTCGGCGAATACCGACACCTCGCGGATCAGGTCGTCCGGCTGGGCGGCCACGCCGGAGTCCGCGAGCAGACCACGGACCCGCTCCAGCAGTCGGTCGCGGTAGCCGGCCACGACCTGCGGCATTCGCAGGCGGATGATCTCCAACTGGTCGGCGACGTGGGCCCGGTAGTGCAAGAGTTCCTGGGCCATCCGCCCGCCCTCGTCCTGCCGCATCGCCTGGAGCCGCTCCAGGGCTTCGGCCAACACCCGCTCAATGACCGGCCAGTCCTCCTCGCACGGCGACAGGGCAGTCCCCGGCTCCGGGGCCACGCCCGGCAGCGCCAGCAGCGGGCCGAGCAGTTGCCCGACCTCCGGCCGCGGCACGCCCATCGCCTCGCACGCGGCCCACACCTGCTCGGCGTAGCTACGCAGGGCGGTGGCGTTAATGCGGTAGTCCTGGGCGTGGTGCGGCCGGTCCACCCGCATCTGCACCGTCAGGGTGCCGCGGCGGACGTACCGGCGGGCGACCTTTTCGACCTCGGCCTCGAGCAGGTTGTACGGCTCCGGGGCACGGAGCATGAGTTTGAGGTAGCGGTTGTTGACCGACCGGACCTCGACGGCCACGTGCAGGGCGTCGAACTGCCCCCGCGCCTCCCCGTGACCGGTCATGCTCAGCAACACGCCCACCTCGCTCGCCGGGCAAACGCCGCCGCGGCCGGGGGCCAGCCCGCCCCGCGGCCGCGGTCGTGGGTTTCGCCTGGAACGCCGGGCCGGGTCAGCCCGACTTGCTGACACCCGGCAGGTTGCCGCCGCCGGTTTCGGTGGCGCCGTTCGTCACGCGCACCTGGACCATGATGAGCAGAATCCAGAAGGCGGCGACGTAGATCGTAATGCGGGTGAAGGCGTCACCGGCCTTGGACCCGAACGGACTTGACCCACCGACGCCGCCAAACGCCCCGGCCAGCCCGCCGCCCTTGCCGCGCTGGATGAGAACTAGGCCGATGAGGAACAGCCCGGTCAGGATGACCAGCAGATTCAAGATGTTGGCCCATATGAACATGGGGTCAACCTCCCCGTCGAGTGCTGCGATACGGCTGCCGAAAGCACTGTGCTGCCACGGTAAACAGCGATTATACGAATACAGGGGACGGCGAACAGGCGGAATCACGCCACCGCCAGACGGATGATTGCCAGGAATAAGTCGGGCTTGAGGCTCGCCCCGCCCACCAGCGCCCCGTCCACATCCGGCTGAGCGAACAGTTCGGCGACGTTTTCCGGCTTGGCGCTGCCACCGTACTGGATGACCAGATCATTGGCCGCACCGTGGCCGTAGATTTCAGCGAACCTGCGGCGCAGAAATGCGTGGGCCTCTTGGGCCTGCTGCGCGGTGGCGACGACGCCCGTGCCGATCGCCCAGACGGGCTCGTAGGCGATGACTAGGCGGTCGAGGATGTTAGCCGGAACGTCCTTCAAGCCGGCCGCCAACTGCCGGTCGAGAACCGCCTCGGTGCGATTGCCCTGCCGCTCCTCAGCTGTTTCGCCGACGCACAGGATGACCGTCAGCCCGGCATCCAGCCCCGCCCGGACCTTGCGGTTGATGAACTCGTCCGATTCGCCCAAAATGTGCCGCCGTTCGCTGTGGCCGACGATGACGTACCGGCAGCCAACGTCAACAAGCATCGCCGGGCTCACCTCGCCCGTGAAGGCCCCTTCCCGAGCCGGGTACAGGTTCTGGGCCCCGAGCCCGACGCGGCCGCCACTCAGCGCGTCGCGGACCGTCGTCAAGTAAGGGAACGGCGGGCAGACGGCGACCCGCACCCGGTCGTCGGTGACGCCGCGGGCGATCGCCGCGGCCAGCTCGCGGCCGGTCGCCGCGGTCGTGAACATTTTCCAGTTACCGCAGACGAAGGGGGTGCGGGCCATCGGGTCATCCCAAACTCTTGCCGACCGCCTGGGCCAGCCGGCGGATATCCTTCATGAGCCGGTCGAACTTGTCCGGCAGCAGCGCCTGCGGACCGTCGGAGAGGGCCTTTTCGGGGCAGTCGTGGACCTCCACGTGGACGCCGTCGGCCCCGGCCGCAACCGACGCCTTGGCCATGTCCGGGATCAGGTCCGGCCGGCCGGTGGCGTGGCTGGGGTCCACGATGATCGGCAGGTGGCTCTGGCCCTTGACGTTCGGCACGGCACTGAGGTCGAGCATGTTCCGCGTCGAGTCCTCAAACGACCGCACCCCCCGCTCGCACAGGACGACGTTCGGGTTGCCGGCCGCCAGGATGTACTCGGCCGACATGAGCATGTCCTTGACCGTGGCGCTCATGCCCCGCTTGAGCAGGATCGGCCGGGGCGCCTGGCCGACCTCCCGCAGCAGGTCGAAGTTCTGCATATTGCGGGCCCCGACCTGGAGCATGTCGGCGAACTCGGAGACGATCCCCACCTGCCGCGGGTCCATGACCTCGGTGACCACCGGCATGCCGTAGTTGTTGCCGACCTCGCGGAGGATGCGCAGGCCGTCCACGCCCAGGCCCTGGAAGCTGTACGGACTGGTCCGCGGCTTGAACGCCCCGCCGCGGAGGATGTTCGCCCCGGCGGCCCGCACCCGGCCCGCGATGGCGTCCAGTCGCTCGTAACTCTCGACGGCGCACGGCCCGGCGATCATGGCAAGGTAGCCGCCGCCGATCTGGACATGGCCGACCTGGACGACGGTATCCTCGTGCCTGAGCTCCCGGCTGGCGAGCTTGAACGGCTTGAGGATCGGCAACACCTGCTCGACGCCGATGATGGCCGCCAGCGACTCGGCCGACACCTTGCTCTCGTCACCGATGGCGCCGATGATGGTTCGCTGCTCGCCACGGCTGTAGTGCGGGGTGAACCCCAGCTCCTGGACCCGGTCGAGGATGTGCTGGATCTGCGCCTCGGTGGCGTCCGGTCGTACGACGATGATCATCATTGACTCACAATGATAGCCGCTCGCGGCTATGCCGGCCGGCATGGCCGCGAGCGGTTCCGGAACCGACTGTCATCTTATTAGTCGTTGCTCAGGGGGGCTTGCGGGAAGGAGCCGAGAACGGTCACCTTCTCGCAGTGTTCCTGGAGGGCGGCGAGGGCGCGCTTGGTCTTCGGGTCCTCGACGTGGCCCTCGAAGTCCGCGAAGAACACGTACTCCGGCTTTGCCGCTCGCGACGGGAACGACTCGATCCACGTCAGGTTGATCTTGTGCTGCTTGAACACGTTCAGGGCCTCGGCCAGGGCACCGGGGGCGTGGGGCACCTTGAACATGATGGCCGTCTTGTCCGTACCGGTCCGGGCCGTGTCCTGGTGGCCGATGACGGCGAACCGTGTCTCGTTGAACGGGTAGTCCTCAATGTCCGGAGCGAGGATGCGGAGGCCGTACCGCACGGCCGCCTGCCGGCTGGCGACGGCGGCGGCCCCCGGCTCGGTCTGGGCCAGCCGGGCCGCGTTGGCCGTGCTCGACACCTCGACGATCGCCGCCTGCGGCACGTTCTTCGACAGCCAGTTGCGGCACTGGCCCAGCGCCTGACCCTTGCTGTAGACGCGGCGGATCTCGGATTGCTCGCAGTTGGCCAGCAGGTTGTGGTGGATGCGCAACCGGATTTCCGCACACACCTTCAGCTGCGGCAGCCGCATGAACATGTCGAGCGTGTCGGCCACGCGCCCGTCGGTGGAGTTTTCCAGCGGCACCACGCCGAAGTCGCAGTGGCCGCGGTTAACCTCCTCGAACACCGCCGGGATCGACCCGACCAGCGAGAACTCGACCGCCTGTCCGAACCGCTCGACCGCGGCCAAATGGCTGTACGAGAACTCCGGACCCAGGCAGGCGATCTTGAGCACCTTCTGCAGCGCGCGGGCACCGCTCATGATCTCGCGGTAGATGGCCCGGATGGTGGCATCGTCGAGGGGCCCCTTGTTGTTCTGGCAGACGTTCTGGAGGACTTCCTCCTCGCGGGCCGGTGAGAAGATCTCGCCGGCGTTCTCGAACTTGACCCGCCCGATCTCGCTGGCGAGCTTGGCCCGCTCGTTGACGAGTTTGAGGATTTGCAAGTCGAGTTTGTCGATTTGCGTGCGTAAGTTCTTGAGCGAAGCCTGCGCCCGGCCGGCGGGGTTCCCGTTGTCGGACTTGCGGCTCATGGCAGGCCTCGGCAGGAGTGGGCCGGGAGATCGTTTTCTTACTGTACGAACGACGAATTTCCCTGTCAACAAACCGGTTTGGTCAATCAGGGCCGAAAGTGACAGAGCTGTGTCAGTCGGCCGGTGGCCGCCCGCTGATCGATGCACAGCCCAGTTCGGCCAGACAACCCGTTGTTTTCCCTGCCAGACTGGCAGGCAGCTTTCGGCGGCGGGACGATTTGCGGACGATCCGAGCGTATTACGATTAGCGCAAGCTATTGCGGGTTCGTTCTTAAGGGACATACAGCAACCCGCGTCCTGCGAACGGCACTGTTCTTGCTGAATCACTATACGAGCGAAGCCATCTAACCTTGCGGCATACGTGACTTGAAAATGTTACTGAACGGCTGTCCTATTCCTCCGGCGTGACCCGGCCTCGGTCGGGCGATCGACGCCGTCGTGACAGCCCGTCTGACACCAGGAGAGGAGCGTAACCGTGGCAAGCGGGGAAAAGATCATCGGCATCGACCTGGGGACGACCAATTCCGTCGTCGCCGTAATGGAGGGCGGCGAGGTCAAGGTCATCCCCAACCAGGAGGGCAACCGGCTGACCCCCTCCGTGGTCGCCTTCACCGACAAGGGCGAGCGGCTGGTCGGCGACCCGGCCAAGCGGCAGGCGATCACGAACCCGAGGCGGACCATCTACTCCATCAAGCGGTTCATGGGTCGCCGGCACAACGAGGTCGAGGCGGAAGAGAAACTCGTCCCGTACAAGATCGTCGGCGGGCCGAACGACCTCGTCAAAGTGGACATCGACGGCAAGCAGTATTCGCCGCCGGAGATTTCCGCGCTGATCCTCCGCAAGCTCAAGGAGGCGGCCGAGGCGTACCTGGGGCACACCGTCCGCAAGGCGGTCATCACCGTCCCGGCGTACTTCAACGACGCCCAGCGGCAGGCGACCATCGACGCCGCCCAGATCGCCGGCTTCGACACCGAGTGGGAGATCGAGGACCCGGCGACCGGCAAGAAGACCAAGCAACGGATGCGGATCATCAACGAGCCGACTGCCGCGTCGCTGGCCTACGCGCTGGACAAGAAGAAGGACGAAAAGATCGCCGTCTTCGACCTGGGCGGAGGGACGTTCGACATCTCCATTCTGGACGTGACCACGGACGGCCTCTTCCAGGTGAAGGCGACCAACGGCGACACGCACCTGGGCGGCGACGACTTCGACCAGGTGGTGATCGACTACATCGCCGACCAGTTCAAGAAGGACAACGGCATCGACCTGCGGAAGGACCAGATGGCGCTACAGCGGCTGAAAGAAGCCGCCGAGCGGGCCAAGAAAGACCTAT
>DASXAN010000640.1:0-4711 GCA_036406755.1 Gemmataceae bacterium | reverse complement strand
CAGCGGCCGGAGAACGGCGTCTACACCGTGCTCATGGGCCTCCAGGGGGAGGACGGTTACCCGCACCAGGGGACGGTCAACTTCGTCAACAACCAGGTCAACCCGACGACCGGGAGTATCTCCGTCCGCGGCGTGTTCCCGAACCCGAAGCCGGAGAACGGGTCGCGGGTGCTGTCCCCGGGCATGTTCGCCCGCATCCGGCTGCCGATCGGCCGGCCGCACAAGGCCCTGCTCGTCATCGACCGGGCCATCGGCTCCGACCAGGGGCTCAAGTACGTCTACGTCGTGGACGCCCAGAACAAGGCGCAGCAGCGGCGGGTGACGACCGGGGCCTTGCAGCCGGACGGGCTGCGGGTGATCACGGACGGGCTGAAACCGGACGACCGGGTGGTGGTCGGGGCGCTGCTTCAGGTCCGGCCACGGATGGAGGTCCGCGTCGAGCCGATCCCGATGCCGACCCTGGCGCAGCCGCCGACCGGCGACAAGCCCCCCGAGCCGCAGCCGAGCAGGGCGAACAACAAGCCGGCGGACAAGGCGCCCGCCGGCAAGGCGAAACCATGAGGGGCCGTCCGTGGTTTCCCGCTTCTTCATCGACCGGCCGATCTTCGCCACGGTCCTGTCGGTCGCCATCACGCTGATCGGCGGGATCGCCCTGGTCCACCTGCCGGTCGCCCAGTACCCGCGGATCACCCCGCCGGGCGTGTCCGTCTCCATCAGCTACCCCGGGGCCAACGCCCAGACCGTCGCCGACTCGGTCGCCGCCCCGATCGAGCAGCAGGTCAACGGCGTGCCCGGCATGCTGTACATGACCTCCCAGATGGGCAACGACGGCAGCTATACGCTGACCGTCACATTCGACATCGGCACCGACGTCAACACCGCCCTGGTCATGGTCCAGAACCGGGTCGCCCTGGCCATGCCGCAGCTGCCGACTCAGGTCCAGAACCAGGGGATCACGATTCGCAAGCGGACGCCGGACATGCTGATGATCATCAGCTTCTTCTCCCCGGATGGCCGGTATGACGACATCTACCTGAGCAACTACGTCACCATCAACTGCAAGGACGAGATCCTCCGCGTGCCGGGGGTGTCGGACGTGAACATCATGGGCCAGCGGGACTACAGCATCCGCGCCTGGCTGGACCCGCAGAAGCTGGCGGCCAAGGGGATGACGCCGCTGGACGTGGCCGACGCCATCCGCACCCAGAACCTGGACGCCCCGGCCGGGGTGGTCGGCCAGCCGCCGGCCCGCCGCGGCCAGCCGTTCGAGGTGCCGATCGACACCGTCGGCCGGCTGTCCACGCCGGAGGAGTTCGGCGACATCATCGTCACGGTCGGCCGGGCCGGCCGCCGGCCGGCGACCGGGGCGCCGCCCGCCCCGCCGCCGGCCGGGGGAATGCCAGCCGCGCCGATGGCGCCGCCGGACAGCGGGTCCGGCTCCGCCGGGTCGTCGTCCACGACGAGCACGTCCGGCACGTCGAGTACGAGCACATCGAGTACCGACCTGACGTCCACCGGCGGCACGACCACGACCGGCGTCTCGACCACCGGCGGGGCGACGCCGATGTCCACCGGCGGGGCGGCGGCGAGCGCCAGTGCCGGGGACGTGTCGTTCGCCGACCTGTCGATCAACGCCACCACCGCCGGCACCGCCTCCCGCGGGGCGGTGGTCAGCGGCACGACCGTCGGCCGCGGCCCCGGCCGGCCGTCCCCGGCCATCGTCCGCCTCCGCGACGTGGCCCGGCTGGAGATGGGCGCCCAGAACTACAACATGTCGGCCACGTTCGACGGCCGGCCGACCGTCGGCCTGGGCGTCTACCAGCTGCCCGGGACCAACGCCCTGGACGTCGCCGACGCCGTCCGGCGGAAGATGGCCGAGCTGAAGGCCCGGTTCCCCGACGGGCTGGACTTCGAGGTCGGCTACGACACCACCCCGTTCATCCGCGAGTCGGTCGGGGACGTGGTCTGGACCATGCTCGAGGCCGTCGCCCTGGTCGGGGTCGTGGTCCTCGTGTTCCTGCAAGATTGGAAGGCGATGGTCCTGCCGATGATCGACGTGCCGGTGTCGATCATCGGCACGTTCGCCGTCATGTCCGTGATCGGCTTCAGCCTGAACAACATCTCGCTGTTCGGCCTGGTGCTGGCGATCGGCATCGTGGTCGATGACGCCATCGTCGTCTTGGAAAACATCGAGCGGTTGATCGCCACCGGGCTGGACGTGCGGACGGCGACGATCAAGGCGATGGAGGAGGTGACCGGGCCGATCATCGCCGTGGCCCTGGTGCTGTCGGCGGTGTTCGTGCCGTGCGCCATCATCTCCGGCATCACCGGCCAGTTCTTCCGTCAATTCGCAGTGACGATCGCCGTCTCGACCGTCATCTCGGCCATCAACGCGATCACGATGACACCGTCCCGGGCAGTGCTGATCTTCAAGACGGAGGAGACGGAGGGCGGCCACCTGGCGAAGAAAGAGGCGCTGCCGTGGTGGTCGTTCGCCGCGGTCGGCGGGCTCCTGACGTTCTGGTACGGCTGGGATTTCGCCCAGGCGCGGCTGCACCTGAGCCCGTCCGACCCGACCGCCCCCCGCTGGGCGTGGTGGGCCGTCGCAGCCGCCGCGTTTCTGCCCGGCATGGTCGTCGGCGGCGTGGTCGGGCGGGTGGTCATCAGCCCGGTCAACGCCGGCCTGGGCTGGTTCTTCGGGCAGTTCAACCGCGTCTTCGACTGGGTCATCCACCACTACGGCCGGGCGATCGGCCGGGCGCTGCGGCTGAGCGCCGTCGTGCTCGTCGCCTACGGGGTCTTGCTGGCGCTGACGGTGTGGGTGTTCCAGCAGGCCCCGACCGGGTTCATCCCGCAGCAGGACATGGGGCGGATGATCGTCAACGTGCAGCTGCCGGACGCGGCGTCCCTGCAGCGGACGCAGGAGGCCGTCGCCGAGATCGACCGCATTACCCGCGAGACGCCGGGCATCGCCCACACCGTCGCGGTCAACGGGCTGTCGTTCCTGGCCCAGGCCAACAGCCCGAACTTCGCGTCCATGTTCGTCGTACTCAAGCCGTTCGCCGAGCGGCAGAAGCCCGGCTTGCGGGACGTGGACATCATGGCCAAGCTCCGCAAGCAGTGGGCCGAGAAGGTCAAGGACGCCACGGTCACCGTGTTCGGCTCCTCCCCGGTGCCGGGCCTGGGCGTCGCCGGCGGGTTCAAGGCCATGATCGAGGACCGCGGCGGCCTCGGCCTGCCGGCGCTCCAACGGCAGGTCCAGGGGCTGATCGACCGGCTCCGCAAGGTCCCCGGCCTGACCGGCGTGACCACGCAGTTCCGGTCCAACATGCCGCAGTTGTTCCTGGACGTGGACCGGACCAAATGCGCCGCCCTGGGCGTGCCGCTCAACGACGTCAACCAGACGCTCGACATGTACCTCGGGTCGCTCTCCATCAACCGCTTCAACGAGTTCGGCCGGACGTGGCAGGTCAACGTCCAGGCGGAGGGCGAGTTCCGTAACGAGGTCTCGGACATCAACCTGTTCCAGGTCCGCAACAACCAGGGGCGGATGGTGCCGCTCGGGACGCTGGTCAACGTCCGCCCGGTGACCGGCCCCATCTCCGTCACCCGCTACAACCTGTACACCGCCGCCGCGGTCAACGGCAACATCCAGCTCGGGACCAGCACCGGCGAGGCGATCGCGGTCATCGACCGGGTGGCGGCCGAGTCGCTGCCGCTGTCGATGAAGGCCGACTGGACGGAGCTGATGTTCCTCCAGAAACGGGCCGGCAACACGGCCACGTCCGTGTTCCTGCTGTCGATCGTCTGCGTCTTCCTGGCGCTGTCCGCCCTGTACGAGAGCTGGTCGCTGCCGCTGGCGGTCATCCTGGTGGTGCCGTTGTGCATCCTCTGCTCGGTGGCCGCCGTCCGGTGGTCGAACCGGGACGTGAACATCTTCGTGCAGATCGGGCTGGTGGTGCTGGTCGGGCTGGCGTGCAAGAACGCCATCCTCGTGGTCGAGTACGCCAAGCAGCTACACACCGAGGGCAAGCCGCGGTTCGACGCGACGGTGGAGGCGTCTCGGCTGCGGCTGCGGCCGATCCTGATGACCAGCTTCGCATTCATCTTCGGCGTGCTGCCGCTGGTGGCCGCCTCGGGGGCCGGGGCGGAGATGCGGCGATCGCTCGGGGTGGCGGTGTTCAGCGGGATGCTCGGGGTGACGATCTTCGGCATCTTCCTGACGCCGGTGTTCTTCTACGTCATCCTCGGGGCCGGCGAGCACAAGCTGATCACGTCGGCCCGGGGGAAGTGGGCCCTGTCCGCGGCGGTCGGGGCGGTGTTGGGGCTGGTGGTCGGGTTCCTGCTGTGGCGGCTCGGCCTGACGCAACTGGGGTGGTCCCTGGCCGTCGGAGCCGGGGCGGGAGCGCTGGCCGTGCTCTGCGTGATCGGCGTCCGCGAAGGGATTCGGGTGCAACGCGACCGGAGGGCGACGTGATCTCACGGTTCTTCATCGACCGGCCGGTGTTCGCCACCGTCATCTCCGTCGTCATCACCCTGGCGGGGGCGGTGGCCGTGTTCACCCTGCCGGTCGCCCAGTACCCCGAGGTGACGCCGCCGACCGTCCAGGTGACCGCCCTCTACCCCGGGGCGAACGCGGCCACCGTCCGCGACACCGTCGCCGCCCCGATCGAGGAACAGATCAGCGGCGTCGAGGGCATGCAGTACATGA
>DASXAN010000639.1:0-3441 GCA_036406755.1 Gemmataceae bacterium | reverse complement strand
CATTGCGGGCGACACGGACTTCGCGGACGTGCTTGTGGCAGCGGACGCAGCTCATGGTCATGTCCACGTAGGCCAGGGTCGCGGCGTCGAGGTTCTTCTGCCGCGCCCCCCGCTCCATGTCGCCCAGTGCCCGGCGGAATTCGTTGGCGCACAGTTCGTACTGCGGCGTCTTGAGTACCCCGAACTGGGCTTGGCGGCTCAACGCCGACAACTCTCGGGCGTGCTCGTTGACTTTGTCCAGGTCGGCCAGGGCAATGCCTTCGAGGACCTTCTGGGCGTGCAGGAGTTTCTTCTGCATCACGGCCGCGGTGTCGGGATTGGGTGGGGCGGCCCTGACGCCGAAGCCCAGGACCAGCGGCCCGAGAACGGCGGCCGCGAAGACGACCACGACGATGACCAGAATCCAGCGCCGCATGGGTAAGCCCTCCCCGGCCGGGCCGCCTCGCCCGGCTGGCGTCAGACCTGCTGCCCCGGGTGCGCCGGCGGTCGGCCCCACCCGTGAGGCGGGGCCTCGCTTCATCGAATCCAGGTTGTCTTCCGTGCTGTGTCGGTGGCTATCGCAATTGACGCGCCAATCGCGGATCTGGCTCTCGTCTTCAGCGAAGCGAGCGAGAAAAGGGATTCCGGCCGGACGTTCGTTGCCGCCTGCCGGGCGAAGGCGGTGCAATCTGACGCAGCACTCTGTCAAATCGTCACGGCAGGCGGGCCAGGCAGGCGGAAGGAATCCCAATCCTGCGGTACATCCGGCCGCGTCGCGAAACCACTTCCCGACCGCTTTTTCTGGCGGCTCGGTCCTGCCGGGGCGGCAACTCCCGCGTCGTTTCCGACCGAGCCCCGGCCGTTGGCACCGCGGTTGCGATGGAACGGGACGCACCGTGAGTGATCGGACCGCTCCAACCGCCGGACGGCAGCGCCGTCCCTGGAGGCCGACGATGTTCCGCACCATCCTCGTACCGCTGGACGGGTCGCCCCTGGCCGAGCACGCACTGCCGCTGGCCATTGCCGTCGCCCGCAAGAACCGGGCGGACTTGCGCCTGGCTCTGGTCCACCTGATGGACTTCCGCGGGCCGAAGTTCGACCTGGAGACCGGCCGCGCGGAGCAGGACTACATCGACAAGACCGCGGCCCGCGTCCGCGAGGCGAGCGGCCTGGAGGTGACCGCGACGGTCGTCGAGGAGGGGCCGGTCGCCCTCGGGCTGATCGCCCACGCCGGCGCCGTCCACGCCGACCTGATCGTCCTCACGACGCACGGCCGCGGCCCCGCGTCCCGGTTCTGGCTGGGCAGCGTCACCGACGAGCTGCTCCGCATCGCCGCGGTCCCGGTGCTCGTCCACCGCCCGCCGGAGGACGTCCCGCCGGCGCTCGACGCCGAGTTCCGCCCCCGCCGCCTGCTCGTCCCCCTCGACGGGTCGCCGACGGCTGCGGCGGCCATTGCCCCCGCCGCGGAGCTGGCCAAGCTGTTCGGGGCCGGACTGCGGCTGCTCAGGGTGGTCGAGCCGATCCCGTTCATGGGGACGTTCGAATCCGACGAACTCGTCACCGAGCTGGCGACCCGTGCCGGTGCCGACCTAGC
Source organism: Gemmataceae bacterium (assembly GCA_036406755.1). Lineage (GTDB taxonomy): Bacteria > Planctomycetota > Planctomycetia > Gemmatales > Gemmataceae > DASXAN01. The sequence continues at coordinate 1,868 of DASXAN010000639.1, read as the reverse complement.
CCAGATCGCCAGCGGGCTGCGGCGGCAGGACCTGAGTGTGGAAACGAAGGTCGTGTTGAACCGACACACGGCCCAGGCCATCCTCGGGGCGGCCGATCACGCCGACCTGGTCGTCATGGGTTCGCACGGGCGGGGGCGGGTGGGCCGCTTCCTGCTCGGCAGCGTGACCGATAAGGTCGTCCGCGGCGCGTCGCGCCCCGTCCTCATCGTCCGAAGTTCCTCTCCGACTGGAGGTTCGTCATGAACACCGCGACCGAGAAGGTCCGCCCGCTGACGTTGAACGCCCGGACGGCCGCCGACCTGATGACTGAGCAGGTTGTGTCCATCCCGGAAACCGCCCCGCTGCGGGAGGCGGTGGCCGCGCTCGTAGACCGCGGGTTCAGTGGGGCTCCGGTGGTCAACGAGGCCGGCCGGCCCGTCGGCGTGATCAGCCTGAGCGACATCGTCGTCCGCGACCGCAACACGGTCAGGTACGCCCTGCCGGTGCCGGAGTACTACCTGCAGTCTGACCTGCGGGCTAGGCTCGACGACGACTTGACGTGCGCCCCGGAGCCAGAGGCAGACCGCACGCGGGTTGCCGACGTCATGACGCCGACCGTGTACGCGGTCCGACCGGATACCCCCGCCGCCGACGTCATCAGGGAAATGGTCAGCCTGCGGGTCCACCGGCTGTTCGTCATCGACCGGGACGGCGTCCTGGTCGGCATCATCGCCACGTCCGACGTCCTGCAGCGCCTGGCCGCGTGAAGGGCAAGGCAGTGCGCGGGGCGGCAGTCTTGGTCCCTGATCGGGCATAGAATGCCGGCACACTCTCTGCGGCGCCGCCTTTGATCGGACGAGGACAGCCCATGAATGCGCCGACCCGGCTGTTGATCGTGGACGACGACGACGTCCTGCGGACCACCCTGGCCCGCCGGTACAGGAATCAGGGGTTGGAGGTCGCCGACTTCCCGTCCGCCGAGGCGGCGCTGGCCGCCCCGCCGGCCGGGCAGTGGGACGTGGCCCTGCTCGACCTGCACCTGCCGGGCATCGACGGCATCGCCCTGATGGGCAAGCTCCAGGAGCGGCAGCCGGACCTGGAGTGCATCCTGTTCACCGCCCAGGGGTCGATCGACACGGCCGTCGAGGCCATGCGCCAGGGGGCCTACGACTACGTCACCAAACCGGTTCCCCGCCTGTCGGAACTCGACGTCCGCCTTCAAAAGGCGGCCGAGAAGGCCCGGCTGCTCCGGCGGGATCGGCAGCGGGCCGAGCAGCTCGCCTTCGAGTCCCCCCGCTACCGCCTCGTCGGGTCCAGCCCCGGCCTCCAGAAAGTAATGCGGCTGATCGAACGGGTCGCCCCGACGAACGCCACGGTGCTGGTCCGGGGGCCCAGCGGCACCGGCAAGGAATTGGTCGCCCGCGCGCTGCACGTCAACAGTCCCCGCAGGGACCAACCGCTCGTCGCCGTCAACTGCGCCACGCTGCAGGAGACGCTGCTGGAGAGCGAGCTGTTCGGCCACGAGAAGGGCGCCTTCACCGGGGCCCAGGCGACGAAGCGCGGGCTGATCGAGGTGGCCGAGGGCGGCACCCTATTCGTGGACGAGATCGGGGAGATGTCCCCGAGCCTCCAGGCCAAGCTGCTGCGGGTGCTCGAAGACGGCCACTACCGGCGGGTGGGCAGTACGGAGGACGCCCGGGCCGACGTCCGGGTGGTGGCCGCCACCCACCGCGACCTGGAAGCGTTCCAGAAGGCAGGCCGGTTCCGCGAAGACCTGTACTACCGCCTCAACGTCATTACCATCGCGCTTCCGGCGCTGAAGGATCGTCGTTCCGACATCCCGGAGCTGGTCGAGCACTTCCTGACCAACCGGCAGGTCGGGCCGCGG
>DASXAN010000638.1:0-3494 GCA_036406755.1 Gemmataceae bacterium | reverse complement strand
AAATAAGGAGGAGGAGCCGGTCTACCCGAACGAGGCCATCCGCGCGGTGCTGGAAAAGACGCTCGGCGTGCCGCTATTCCAGGAGCAGGCCATGCAACTGGCCGTCGTCGCCGCCGGGTTCACGCCCGGCGAGGCGGACCAGCTGCGCCGCGCGATGGGGGCGTGGCGGCGGACCGGCGTCATGGAGAAGTTCCGGGCCAAGCTGCTCGACGGGATGAAGGCCCGCGGGCTGAGCCGGCAGTTCGCCGAGCAGGTGTTCAACCAGATCCGCGGGTTCGGGGAGTACGGGTTCCCCGAGAGCCACGCCGCCAGCTTCGCACTATTGGTCTACGTCTCCGCCTGGTTGAAGCGGTACTACCCGGCAGCGTTCACGGTAGCTTTGTTGAACAGCCAGCCGATGGGGTTCTACGCCCCGGCCCAACTGGTGAGCGACGCCCGGCGGCACGGCGTCCCGGTCCGGCCGGCGCCCTGGGGCCGTGGCTGTTCCAGGTGGCCCGCCGGGTCTGCGGCCACGCCCGGACGGTCGCCGCCAGGAGGGCCAGGCGCGAGGCCGACGTCCCGGAGCGGGTCGTCGATCGACCGAGCCGGCTGGACCCGGATGTCGCCGCAGTTGTTCACACCGAGGTGGGCCGCCTGCCCGCGGGGCTGCGGGCGGCCGTGGTGATGTGCGACCTGGCCGGGCTGACGTACCAGGAGGCGGCCGACCGTCTTGGCGTTTCCCACGCCACCGTCCGCGGCCGGCTGGCCCGGGCGCGGGAGAGGCTGCGGCAGCGCCTGGTGCAGCAGGGCATCGGCCCGGACGCTGTTTGGATCGTGCCGGTGGCGTTGCCGGCGGCCCTGGCGGGGGCGACGGCCCGGGCGGCGGCGGTGGCGGCAGGACGGGCGGCCGGGGAGGTCCCGGCGGCCGTGCTCGAACTCGTCAGCGGAGGGATGTCGATGGTGTTCACGAAGCTGAAGACGGCCGGGCTGTCATCCCTGGCCGCGGCCGTCCTGATCGCCGGGGCCGTCGGCCTGACCGCCCAGACCAATGCCCCCGTCCCGATGCCGGAAAAGACCCCGGCTCCGGCCAGATACTCCGGCGACGGGGTCATCGCGACCCGGCCCGTTATGGCGGGCGTCGTCCGCGACCGCGACGCGGGGGACGAGGTCGCCGCCCTGGTGCGGCAGGCCCAGCGCCAGCAGGACCGCGGGGACGCGGCCGGGGCGAAGAGGACGCTCGGACGGGTGGACGACGCCCTCAAGGCGTGGGCCGACCAGTTGGAGAGGGCGGCCCACCGGGAGCCGGCGGCCGCGGACGTAGCGGAGGCGAACTTCCGGAACTGGGCGGCCGACCGGTCGGGGACGGTTACCGCGCCCAAGCAGGCCGACCTGGAGGGGCGGCTGCGGGAGGTGGAGGCGAAGCTCGACCGGCTGCTGCGGGAGATGGAGCGGCACCGGCCCGCCGGAGAGCCGAAATAGCGTCGCACCACGCGGCGGCCGCACGGCGGCCCGCGGGATGAACCCCGCGGGCCGCCTGCCGTCACCCGAAGACCTGGAGCGGCCGGTTCCAGGGCCGGGTGATGTCAATGCCCTGGGCCTTCAGCTCGGCCAGGCACGAGGTCGTGAAGTCGAGCATGCTCGGCACCCGCACCGGGCGGTTGCGGGCGTCGAACACCGACCCGAGGATGCGGGACAGTTCGCCCCCGAAGCTGTCCCCCGGGTCGTCCGGCTGACGCGCCTCCGAGACGCCCGGTAGGTCGGGCACCTGCCCGGTGCCCGGCGGGCTGGTGGACTTGAAGTCCGTGTCCGCGATGGCCCTCTCCCGCCGCAGCCGGCGAAGTTCGTCGCAGCACCGCCAGACGCCGGCCTTGTTGCGGAGGTAGATCACGATCGAGTCCGGCCTTGCGTCCGCGACGTTGGGCTGGCACCGCTTCGCCTGCACCACGTCCCACTTGAGGGTCCCGGTGAACCCTGGCTGGAGCGCGGCCCAGACGGCCAGGAGGCGGACGCCCTTGACCGACAAGTAGACTCGCTCCTCGACCAGGCCGAGCGGGTTGGGGTAGTCGGGGTTGAAGTAGAACGTCCACACCCCGTGCTGCTGGGCGCCGGGGGAGTAAACGTGGTCGTAAATCCAGTCGGCCAGCTCCTGCCCCCGCCCCACCGTCTGCGGGTTGTCATCCCAGAGCTGCTTGATCGAGTCCTTCAGCGGCTGCGGCACCTGGGCGTACACGGGGCAGTTGAGGACGGCGCTGGGCAGTGCGCCCTTGGGGTGGTCGGGGCCGCCGCACAGTTGGCACGGCATGACATGCTCCGGGGGAATGGGGCTGGGCGCGGCCTGGCGCGCCATTCTCGCGCGCGCCGGCACCGGTGCAAGAGAATTCCCCCAAGAGCCCAACCGTGAGCACAATTAGGGGAAGTGCCCCAAGGACGGATCGGAGCGACCGATGGCACCGAACGGCGACAGAGGTAGGGAGCGAAGGACGCAAGGCAAACACCGGAAGGATGCGCGGTGGGAGGGCGAATTCGGCAGAGCCATGATGTTGGCGGCCGCCCCGCGCAGCGCCAAACGACCTCCCGGCAGCGATCGGCCGACCGGCGCCAGCAGTTCCGAACCGCCAGTATCGACCGGCGGACCGGTGGCGGTGAAGTGAACAGCGGCCCGGAACGGGCCGCTGTTTGCCGCACCAGCCGGCGCACCGGACCTGGGTGGTCCGCCAGTCCGCACCAGCGATGCTCCTTGCCTCGGCAGTAGGGCGCGACAATGGACGCGGCGCCCCGGGGCGGGACGTCGGCACCAGGCCGGTGTGGAATGGCGGCGGGCGTTCGGGGTGGCCGGGCTGGGCACGCCGGGGAGCAAGGCCGTCCGGGCGGAGTTGAACCGGGACCTCGCCGCCGACCTGCGGGGTGTCGAGTTGCCCCCGGCCGCGTGTCGCCGTCGGCGCCGCACCGCGATCGACCTGGACCTCGGCCGGCACCTCGCCGCCGCCCAGGCGAAGCGGTGGGGGGGGCGGTCGTGGACCAAGCTTCAGTTGGTGCAGCTCGGCACCGCCCCCGACCTCGACCTGGCGAAGCGGTTCGGGCGGACGGAGACGGCGGTCCGGGTGCGGCGGGTGAAGCTCGGCATCCCGGCCTACTGCGACCGCCGGCGGGAACCGGGTCGGACGACGACCGACCTCGCCCTGGTCGCGTCGCCCAGCTGACCGGCCGCGAGCCACATTCATTTGCGGGCCTACTGGTGCGGCCGGCACACCTGGCTGCCATCCACTGTACGGGGCGGGCAGAGTGGGGACCGAACTCACTGAGGGACCCATTCCCGCAACGAACACATGCGGTTGGGCGATACAATGGCGACGATCCCGCAAGCCCTAGCCGTCTTACCCAGACGTGAAGGGATGCTGAAGGACTCGATGGACATTCCCGGCCAATGAGCCGACAAAGGGGTGGTCCAAATGGTCGAGAGCTTTGTTGCTTACCCCTCCCAACCGAAGGAGCTTGGCGCCACCATCGTCGCGGCG
>DASXAN010000637.1:0-3180 GCA_036406755.1 Gemmataceae bacterium | reverse complement strand
GGCCTGTGGGACAATCGGCCCCCGACCCGGGGGGTCGGGTCCTCAGGATGGCGTCGAGCTTGGCGGCCGCCTGCTCCTGCATCCCGTCGAGGACGTGGCTGTACGTGTCGACAGTCAGCTTGCCCGCGGCGTGGCCGAGTCGTTCGCTGACGACTTTGACCGACTCCTTCGCCCGCAACAGCAAGGTGGCGCACGAGTGGCGGAGGGCGTAGAGGCGGACGTGCGGCAGACCGGCCCGGTCCAGGGGGGTTGAATGACCGCCGTTGGAAGTTGGACTTTCGCAGCCAGCCGCCCGTCGGCAAGCAGAACACTGGCCCGTCGGCCTGCTAGTGGCCCTCCGCCACCATCCCCTTGCGGTGCTCGGCCAGGGCATCCATCGTGAACGCGGACCGGACCACTCGCCGCCGGCTCCCCTTCGTCTTCACGTCCTTCGCCGCCAGCCGGCCCTCGATCTCCTCCGGGCGCCGCATGATGCTGACGGCGCTGCCCTGAAAGTCCAAGTCGGCCCGGCGCCCGCCTCATGCCGGATGGAAGCGGTCCACGGCCAGCTCCGTGTAGTTGTAGTTCTTGCGGGCCGCGATCAACCGCCAGGAGGCGCAGATCCAGGCACCGAAGTCCTTGACCGACATCGTCACCTCTCCCACGTTCGGGTCGAAGTAGGCAACCATGCCCGTCTCGAGGGTCACCCGGTCGTAGCCGATGGCGTGGTTGCCCCCGCCGTAGGCGGACAGCAGCCCGAAGGTCTGTTCGCTCCCCGTGTCCGTCACAACGTCCCTGACGCCTGCCCCGTTATTGACCTTCCAGACGTTGGAGGACTTCGCGCAGGTGAGCACCGCCTTGTCCGGCCCCTTCCCGCCCGGCCGGCCGCAGCAGATGTAGTCCCGCTTCCACTGCTCCGGGTCCGGGGCCTGCACCAGTTTCGAGAATGTGCCTTCGCCCTTCCAGACCGGTTTGGCGTTCTTCACCTCGTCGATCTCCGTCAACAGATTATCGAGGAAGTCGAGGCCGAGCGGGTCGGGCGGCGGCACCGCTACCGCCTTGGACGGCGCCGGCTTGGCGTTCGTCACGGCGCTGTCGAACGGCTTCGCCTGCGTCTCCATGTCCACCAGCCGGCCGATCTTGGCCGCTCCCTTCTCATTCACCTGGTAGCGGTTCACGCGGCCCCGCCCGGAGTCCTCCACGAAGTCGCCGTTGAAGTACCGCTCCCAGAACTTCTTCTGCTGCCCCTTGGCGCGGCAGCGGATCCAGGCGGACACGTAGCCGACGCAGTGGCCCTCGAGCTGTTGGAACCGGCGAATCTCGGCGCGGTAGTCGGTGCGGGCGTCGTAGAGCGCATCCAAGGTCGATTGTGGCATCGCACACCTCCGTCGTGGGAAAGACTAAATGCCGCCCCGGCGGCCCGATCGCTACGGGCCGGCGACGGCCGGCCTGTGACGGCTCACCAAGGAGTGTGCGCCGGCCCGCCGGAATCTGTCGCCGGGGCGCTCGCGTGGGTCCCTACCAGTGAGTCAGGCGGTCCGGCCCCGACCTAGCGGCAGGGCGGCGGATTTTGTCCCGGGCCGGCGGCGGTGAAGTGAATAGGCCGGCCCGCCGTTGCGCCAGGATCGCGTCAGTTGCGTCCGGCTGTAATGGCCTGAGCGTTGCCGGCGGGACGGTTCGTGCGGCTGTCGGGGGCGGAAGCGCAATGCCGTAAGATCGCGAGCCGGGGGTCGTAGGTCTGTCGGGCTGGCCGGTGGACCGTTTCGTTGCGGTAGCGGGGCATGAGTTCGACCGACCTGTTACCGGCCAGCCCTCGGCCCGAGCGTCAGGAACTGGCGGCTTGCCAAGCAGTCGGGTACACTGGCGGCATGACCCGCCGCCGGCTCATCCTGGTCGCCTGCGTCGCCCAGGTCGCCCTCACCGTCTGGGCGGCGTGGTGGCTGTCGGTCGATCGGCTGTCGGCCGAGGAGCAGGCCCTCGTCGGGACGTGGGAGGTGCAGACGGACACCGTCTTCTTCTCCTATTGGTGGGAATTCCGACCGGACCGGCACACATCGCGGCACGTGAGGCCCTGCGTGACGATGGCATACCGCGACCCCGCGATACCCGACCCGACCGCGCTCGAAGGGCGGTGGCACCTCCGGGATGGGGCCCTGGTGGTTGATGTCGAGCCCGGCCCGCAGGTGAGCCGCCTTTCGGGCATCCAGGTCGGCCCGACGACCACAGTCGCCGTGAAGTCGCTGGCCCCCGACCGGTTCGTGCTCGCCACCGATCCCGGGGGGGGTTGGAAATCTTGGGTCCGCACCACGACCTGGGACGTGCTGAGCCAAGATTTCACGTCGGACTTGGTCGTTCGGTGGGCGTGGCGACGCAACGAATGGGCGGGGCAGGTCGACTTCATCCTCAGCTTCCCGGACTTGCAGGCCCAGCTCCGCCCGCGGCAAGCCGGCGACCCGCCGCGGTAACGGCCTTCGCCCCGCCGGTCGGCTATCCGGCGGCGTCCGCGCCGTGGGACAACCATGGGACTGACCACGGGGACGGGCCGGAATCGTCGGACGATGCGGACGGCAGACAGCTCAACAAGCCCTGGAAAACCGGACCTCTCGGACCAGCTGGAATCCACGGATGGCCCCGGGAATCAACTGAAAATCGCTAGGTCGCCGGTTCGATCCCGGCTCCGTCCACTGCGCCGCAAACCCCGCCAAACGTTCAGCTTGGCGGGGTTTGTCACTTCACGCCTACGACCTTGCCCGACTCCCTATTTGTGTCCCGGCCGCGGCCCGGCGCGCAGTTACCGCCCTGCGCGCCCGTCTGCGGCTCCGGGGGCCGGTGCCGGCTCGGGGCCGCGGTCCACTCGCGTCGGAGGCGGCCATGTGGTTCTGTGACCTGCGGCAGATGCCCAGCCTGCGCGAGTGCGCCGGCGAACTGGCCGCCAGGGCGCTCCGGTGGGTCTGCGACTTCCTCGGCCCGTGCGGTGGCCGGCCCGTTGAATCGAGGGCCACCGTTGTCGGGAGACCAATGAGCCGCCGCAGTAACGGCCTTCGCGCCGCCGGCCGGCCAGCCGTGTGACCCCGCCGGGGGGAGATGTGCGGAACTGGCCCCAGATGAGCCGGAGTCGGTGCGCAACCCCGAAACGAATCCAGAATCGCCAGACCGCCGTTTCGATGATCGCAAGACGTGCCGCGCCGCAAGATATTGTGG
>DASXAN010000636.1:0-3025 GCA_036406755.1 Gemmataceae bacterium | reverse complement strand
CTGCCGCACCCGCCGGCACATCGCCTCCAGCTCCTCCCGCTCGGCCGGGTCCTCGACCTTCGGCAGGATCATCGCCTCGGCCCGCCGCAGCACGTCCAGCGCGTCCCGGTACTGGAACGACGACTCGAACCGCTCCGTCCGCTCGACCAGCGACTGGTTGATCTCCCGCATCTTGTCCACCTGCTGGGCGGTCATCGGCTCGGCGGCCGCCCCCTGGATGGCGAACCGCTCCCGCCGCCGGCCGACCGGGTCGCTGATCGCCACCGTCAGGATGCCGTCGTCGGCGTACTCGAACGTCACGTCGATGCCCGCGTCCGCCTGCGGCCGGGGCGGGTCGAACTCCCACGGGATCTCCGCCAGCCGCACGTTCTCCGGGTCGTCCGGGTCCTTGTACACGTCCCCCTCGTACACGCTCACGGTTACCCGCTCGGCCGGGTCGGCCACCGGGTAGTACCGCTTCGCGAACTTGCACGGGATGTCGATCCCCCGCTTGATGATCGGGTCCAGGATCGACCGCCCCTTCTCGTCGAGCGCGTTGGCACAGAGAGAATGTTCCAGCTTGACGGAGTAGGCATAGTGGTCCAGCCCGGGCGCCCCCTGGAGGATGGCCGAGACGATCGCCGCCCCCTGGGCGACGCACGTCATCGGGTCCACCCGGTCGAACGGCTCGGGGTCCCGGCCGACCTTCTCCGCCACGTACCGCCGCACCTTCGGGATCTTGCTCGTCCCGCCGACCAGGATGACCCGGTCGATGTCTCGCGGCTGCAGGTCGGCCCGCTCCAGCGCCTCGTCGATGGCCGTGCCCGACTGGAGCACGAACGGGGTGATGATCCGCTCCAGCTCAACCCGCTCGATCGGCTCCTCCAGGCTCAGCTGCCGTTCCGGGACCAGGCCCGGGGCCCAGGCGACGGCCGTCTTCTCGCCGGAGAGCGTGATCTTGGCCCGCTCGACGGCCATCATGAACGGCGTGCGGTACGGCGACCGCAGGATGTCGTAGCCGGTCTTCTGCTCGAACCGGTCGGCGAGGTACGCGGCCAGGGCGGCATCCAGGTCGTCGCCGCCGAGCCGGCCGATCCCCTTGCTGCCAACCTCCTCGAAGATGCCGTGGTGGACGCGGAGGATGGTCACGTCCAGCGTGCCGCCGCCGAAGTCGTAGACGAGCACCCGCTGGTCGGCGTGCGAGTCCAGGCCGTAGCAGATGGCCGCGGCCGTCGGCTCGTTGATGAGCGTTAGCACCTGCAAGCCCGCGGCCCCGGCGCACAGCTTGGTCGCGTGCCGGGCCAGGCCCTTCGAGTTCGCCGGGATGGTGACGACGGCCTTGTGGATCGTCTGCTTGATGACGGCCTCGGCGTCCCGCTTGAGCAGCGAGAAGAGCATGGTCGCCACCTGCTCCGGCCGCATCTCCTTGCCGACCAGCGGCACGCGGTCGGCGGACCCGAGGACCCGCTTGATGGAGCGGATCGAGCGGTCCTCCTCGTAATTCTCCCTGGCCTCCTGGCCGAAGGCCAGCGACCCGTCGCGGCGGAGGGTGACGACGGACGGCGTGGCCGGCTGGCCCTCGTGGTTGGGCAGCACGACCGGCTTGCCGAACTGGAAGTCGGCGACGACCGAGTTGCTGGTGCCGAAGTCGATGCCGATGTAGGGCATGGCAATGAAGCAGTCTAACCACAGATGCACACAGATGAACACAGATAAGAACTAGATTGGATTCTTATCTGTGTTCATCTGTGTGCATCTGTGGTTCATTTCTTATTCGGTAGTCAACACCTTCGCCCGCCGCAGGACGAAGTCCGGCTGCTGGCTGGCGTAGCCGGGCTCGATCTGCTGCGCCACCCGTTGCGGCGCCAGCCCCTCGACCGCCCGGCCGCCGACCCGCTCGTGCAGGGCCGGCTGGTACGCCGCGGCCACCACTGCATCATACCGGTGCACGCCGAACTGCGCCAGCACCGCCTCGGCCCGGCGGGCGGCCACGGCCACCCCCTCGGCCCATGCCGCCGCCTGGGGATGGTCGTCCAGCTGGGGCCGGGCCGCCACGACTTTCTGGAGGTCCAGGGCCAGGTCGGCCAGGGCGTTGAGCAGGGCGAGGCTGTGCCGCTTCTCGCCGGTCAGATCCTCGCGGAGCCGCTGGTAGGCCTGCTGGGTGTCGGCGGCGAACCGGTCGAACCGGGCCTGGAGGTCGTCGCGGGTCTGGGCCAGGGTCTGCTCGAACAGGCGGTGCTGGCGGTCGTTCCGCTCCCGCAAGGCGATCAGCTCCGCACAGACGCGGCGGAGGGTCGGCTCGGCCGGCGAGCCGGGAGCGTCGGCGACCGGAGTTCCGGGCGAGCCAGCGACCGGAGTTGCGGCGGGTTCAGTCATCCGGCGTCCGGGGAGTCGGTCGGTGGCAGGGTCAGGCCCCACGGGTCGAGGGGACCTTCGGCGAACTCGTCCAACCAGCGGGCGACGCCGGGCAGGTCCACTGGCACTGCCGGGGCCGGCACGGCGTCCCGCACGGCGGCCGGGTCGGGCGTGTCGGCGGCGGCCGGCGGGTCCGGGTCCAGGGGCGGCCAGCTCGGCCGGCCGGCGTCGAGGCCCCACAATTTCGTGAGACGGCGGAGCTCGTCGCCGGCGGTGTCCGGGTTGAGGCTGGCGGCGTCGGCGGCCAGCCGCTGGTCCGGGTCGCGGAGGACGGCCCGGGCCCAGTGGATGTCTGCGAGTGGTATAGCTGTCCGGCCCTGCCGCGCCCAGAGGACCCGCTGCGCCCAGGCGGCCTCGATCGCCTCGTCGGAAGCGTCCTTCGGGACGCCGAGGATGAGGAACGGGCCGACCTGCTCGCGGGGCGACGGCGTAGGGTCAGGGACATCACTCATTGTTGATTCCGCGAAATGACGAAATCCCAATGACGAATGACGAAGAAACTCCGAAATCCGAAGCCCGAATGCTACTGCCGGTTCGCCATTCGGGTTTGGGACTTCGGGGTTCCTTCGTCATTGGGTATTTCGTCATTCGTCATTTTCATCAGCTCCCGCACCAGCCCCGCGATCCGCCG
>DASXAN010000635.1:0-1965 GCA_036406755.1 Gemmataceae bacterium | reverse complement strand
CGCGGCCGTCACAGCGCTCGCGTTCAGCCCGGACGGGCGGACGCTCTACTCGGCCGGCTACGACAAGGTCGTCCGCGTCTGGCGGCGGGCGGCGGACGGGACGTTCCAGCCGGACCCGCGGGCCACCCTCCGCGTGCCGATCGGTCCGGGCCGGGCCGGCGTCATCAACGTCCTCGCCGTGTCCCCGGACGGGGCGTGGCTGGCCGTCAGCGGGCTGGGCGTGTACGGCGGCGGGGCGGGGTTCGGGCAGGCCGGGTACGTCGTCCCGGATGACGCCCTCACGCCGGAGATGCGGCAGGAGCGGTCGCTCATCTACCTGTTCAACACGCAGACGCAGGCCGTCGCGCTGCTCCGCGGGCACGAGGAGGACGTGCTGGCGCTGGCGTTTGCACCGTCGCAAGCGGGCCAGCCGCAATTCCTCGTCTCCGCCGGGCGGGCGCGGTCCCGGCAGGCCGGCCCGTCCACCGGCCGGGTGCTCGTGTGGGATATCGGCCGGGCCGCCGCCCTGAACGACAAGGGCGAGCTGGTGGACCGCGGCGCGAAGCGGCACGAGTGGCTGATCTCGGACATCGGCCCGGTGCCGGGCGAGCCGCCGCCGGGCGTGGCCGTCCGGGTTACGCCGGACGGCCAGCCGCGCGTCGCGATCGCCTGGGGTGACGGCAAACTCCGCGTCCGCGAGTTCGGCGAGCCTGGGCTGACGGAGAGCGTGGACGAGCCGCGGAATGCCAACGGCCGGCCGGCCGAGTACACGCACACGCTTGCGGCCATTCCGGGCCGGCTGCTGACAGGAGGAATCGCCGGGGCTCAAGGGTACATCCAGGTGTGGGACGACGCACCCGGCCGAGTGCCGCGGGCCGCGGCGCGGGTGCCGCTGACACCGCCCGCCGATGCCGCGTACACGCTGCCGCGGGCGATCGAGTTGGTGTCGTCCGGCGAGGGTCGCGGCCTCGACTACGCCGCGGCCGTTCTCCGCTCGCCGGCACCGCAGGGGCCGGGGCAGCAGTACCGCCTGACCCTGCTGGACCTCAACGCCCTGCGGCCGGGAGCGGAAACGTCACTCGGCGTCAGGACAATCCCGCCGGTCGTCGCCGCGTCGCCGGACGGGCGGTTGCTGGCCGTCACCGGCGACCGCAACCGTGACATCCGCGTGTACGCATCCCGCGACTTATTCGGTCGGCTGCCCGAAGTGACGCCGCTCCACAGTGCCGGCGCGGTTGCCGCGGCCGTCGCGTTCGCCAGTAAGGGCGGGCCGGCCGACCTGGGCCTGGTGCTGCGGCCGACTGGCGGTGTCCCCGGGCCGATCGCGGCGCTCGCCCCGACGGACCTCGTGCTCGACGTGGGCAAGCGGACGCTGACCGCGGACCCGGGCCGGCAGGGCTGGCGGGTCGCCTCGCCCGCCGCCGCCGGGTGGCGGGTGGACTGGGATCGGAACGCGCCGGACGAATTCCGCTGGGCCGGTCCGTCTGCCCGCGGCACCGCCCGCCTCAAGTTGCAGCCGACGCAGGTGGTGACGGCCTACGCCCTCATCCCGCCGCGGCCGCCGCTGGCCGAGCCGGTCCTGGCCGTTGCCACCTGGGACACGACGATCGGCGAGCCGCTGCTGGCCATGTACCGTGCGACGACGGGTCAGCAAATCCGCCAACTCAGCGGCCACGTCCAGCCGGTCCACTCACTGGCCGCGACGCCCGACGGCCGGCTCTTGGCGTCCGCGGCCGACGACCAGACCGTGTGCGTCTGGAGCCTGACCGACCTGGCCGACGTCGTCGGCAAGCACGCGACCGTGCCGGGGCTGACCTTCCGCCCCGGCGACCGGTCGGCGGTCGTGGCGTCGGTCGAGGCGGGGCCGCTGGCGGCCGGCGACGTGATCCGGTCGGTGTCGTTTGCCGGGCCGGACCGCAAGCCGAAGCCGGTCGCCGGGCCGTTGGACCTGTTCGCCGCCGTCTGGGACGAGAAGCCCGGCGAATC
>DASXAN010000634.1:0-3227 GCA_036406755.1 Gemmataceae bacterium | reverse complement strand
CGGCGGGCTCGGCGGGCAGTCGAGCGCGGCGAACGGCGGCGGCGGTGGCGGCGGCGCGGGAGCCGACAGCGGCGGCGGCGGCGGTGGGTACGGGTCGCCGGGTTCCCCACCAGGGAACGGGCTCGACGTCCCGCCTGTTTTCGGGGGGGACGCCTACGGCGACCCGACGCTGAGCACGCTCTACCTGGGGTCCGGCGGCGGTTCGGCCGGCGCCCAGTCCGCCAACTTTGGCGGGGCCGGGGGGGCCGGCGGCGGGGCGATCGCCATCACCGCGGGGACGATCGTCGTCACCGGGCGGGTCTCGGCCAATGGGGCGGACGGCGGGTCTGCCGGCGCAGCCAACAACCCCCGCGGCGGTGGCGGCGGCAGTGGCGGCAGCGTTCTCCTCCATGCCGACGTCTTGCAGGTTGGCGACGGCCTGGTGACGGCCCTCGGTGGTCACGGCGGCTACGGCACGCGGGACGGGGCGCATCCCGCGAGCGGCGGCGACGGTGGCGTCGGCCGCATCCGTCTGGAGTTCGGTCAGTCGCTCGACGGCACAACCCTGCCGGCCGCCAACGCCTCCTACGTCGCGCCGCCGTCCGCCGGCCCACCGGACCTCGTGGTCAGCACCGACCCGGCCCGCAGCAGCGACCGGCAGGCGCACGGCCCCGACAACCCCTACCTGATCCCCGCGGACGCGGTTTACGGCAACGTCACGATCGAGGCCGGGGCGTATGCGTCGGCCCCGGGGTGGAATGGCAGCACCGGCGGGAAGCTCGCGCTCACGGCCACCGGAACCGTGCGGGTCGACGGTGTCTTGACGATGGACGGTAAGGGCTTCCGCGGCGGTCCCTCGGTCCAGGGGGCGGACGATGGTCGGCAGGGCGAGAGCCACACCGGCCGCGGCGGCAAGTCCAACCAGCCGAACGGCGGCGGTGGCGGCGGCGGCGAAGGGGCCGATAGCGGTGCCGGCGGCGGCGGGTACGGCTCACCGGGCCACGACGCGGTTAATAACGGACCGCATTCTTACGGCGGCAACGCCTATGGCGACCCCGCCCTGACGACCCTCTACCTCGGATCGGGCGGCGGTTCGGCCGGGGCGCAATCGGCCAACGTCGGCGGCGCTGGCGGCAACGGCGGCGGCGCCATCAGCATCGAGGCGGCCGCGATCGTGGTCACGGGCCGGGTCTCAGCCAACGGCGCCGACGGCGGTTCGGCCGGGGCGCCCGCCGATCCCCGCGGTGGCGGCGGCGGCAGCGGCGGCAGCATCCTGCTGCGGGCGGATGTGCTCGACCTCGGGGCCGGCCTCGTCACGGCCCTCGGCGGTCACGGCGGGTTCGGCACCCGCAGCAACAACGGCGGTCCGGCCCAGGGCGGCGACGGGGGTGTCGGCCGCATCCACTTGGAGTCCCGCACCGGCCTCAGCGGGACGACCAACCCGCCTGCCGACCAGGGCACCTATACTCCACCGCCTTCGACCCCGACTCCGACGCCGACCGAGACGCCGACACCCACCGCGACAGCAACGCCGGCACCAGGGGCGGTCGCCATCGACGGGGTAGTTGCGGGCGGCGTCGATCCTTCCTCGCCGCTCGCTCCGGGGGGTGTCGTTGCCCTGCGCATCGACGGTCACAACCTGGGGACGGCCGAGTCGCCGTCGACGTGGTCGTGGGACGTCTTCGCTCCGGACGGGTCCAAGGTCGCCGACATCTCGCTCGACGATCATGCCGTGGCCGTCCCGCCCGGCCCGCTCAGTCTGGCGCTCTACCGCGAGGTTCCCGCCGGGCTCGCCTCCGGCACCTACCGCTTCGTCGGCACCATCGACGCGAACGGCGACAGCAACTCGGCGACGACGCTGTTCGACGTGGCCGCCGCGCCATCTGCGTCGGCGTCGCCGGCCGCGGAACCCTCGACCACGCTGACGATCACGCCGGAATCAGCGGATGGCGCGACGCCAGCGGGTTCTCCGGAGGCCGTCGAGACCCCGACGGACACCCCGACGCCGACCGAGACCCCGTCGCCCACGGCGACCGAGACCCCGAGTCCGGACCCGACCTGGAACCACCCGACGGTGACGGTGACACCCTCTCCGACGGAGACACCGACGGAGACGCCGACTGCTACCGCCCCGGCCGGCTTCGCCTCGCTCGCCGACGGCAGCTACCGGGGGACGGTGCCCGCCGACCGGCCCTGGGTCGACACCGGTATCCCGGTGCCGGGCCCGGGCGCGACCGGCTTCTCCTGGTTCATCACCGCCAGCGGCACCGTCCGCGCCTCGGCCGACGACCCCGACACCGATCCCAACGGCGACCTCTCCTGCGCGGCGGGGGCGGGGTGGGCGGCGCCGGGGCTGCCGTGCCGGTCCTTGGTCGGGCGCTTCGGCCCGGACGGGCAGCCGTTCTTCCTCGGTGCCATCAGCCGCAGCGGCGACCAGGACCCGGTGCCGGCCGGGACGACCCTCTACCTGAGCGTCAACGACGACCTCGGTGCCTTTGCCGACAACGCGGGGGCCTGGACCGTCACGGTCGCGTTCACGGTCCACCCGGCCGCCGCCGGCGGGCCTTCGCCCACCGTCACCGAGACGCCCACGTTGCCGACCGACACCGCGACGCCGATCGAGACGGCGACGTCTTCCGCGACCCCCATGGAGACGGCCACGCCGACGGACACCCCGACCGCAACGCCAACCCGGACGCCGACGCGAACGCCGACCTCGATGCCGACGAGGACGCCTACGCCGTCACCCATGGCGAGCCCAACCCGTACCCCGACGCGGACCCCCTCGCCGACCGCGACCCGCTCGCCCACGCGGACGCCGACGGCAACGCGCACCCCGACCGCGACGCGTACGCCCACCGCGACCCGCACACCGACAAGGA
The DNA here is from genome assembly GCA_036406755.1 of Gemmataceae bacterium. GTDB lineage: Bacteria > Planctomycetota > Planctomycetia > Gemmatales > Gemmataceae > DASXAN01. The sequence goes on along the minus strand of DASXAN010000634.1, from coordinate 366 downwards.
CGCCGACACCGACTCGGACGCCAACCAACACGTCCACGCCGCGCCCGACCAGAACGCTGAGGGCGACGCGCACGCCGACCCCGGCCGTCAAGGCCGCCGCGGCTTCCGAACCAACAAAGCCCGGGAGCGTCGAGATCACCCGGCGCAACGGGGCCGGCAAGCGCGTCTTCGGCTCGTGCGTCCTGCTCGAAGGAGCGGCTTCCTACGGCCCGGTCTGCGACAACAGCCCGGGAGACGCCCACCGGAGCAAGGGCGTGATCCGCATCGACGGCGTGGCGGCGGGGCAGTACACGCTGAGCGAGACCCAGGCGCCGGACGGCCTCGCCATCGCCCCGCCGCAAGCGGTCACCGTCAAGCGCGGGAAGC
>DASXAN010000633.1:0-12293 GCA_036406755.1 Gemmataceae bacterium | reverse complement strand
CGGCGGGACCTACAACACCTTCAACCAGCTATTCCCGTTCGGCCATTACTACTTTGGCTTCCTGGATCAGGTCGGCCGGCAGAACATCCAGGACCTGAACCTGCACCTGAACTACTTCCCCGTCCACTGGATTACCGGCATCGTCCAGTACCACCGCTTCTGGTTGGCCGAGCCCGAAGACGCCCTGTACAACGCCGGCGGCAAGGTCGTCCGTCAGGATCCGACCGGCCGGGCCGGGCGGGACGTCGGCCAGGAGATCGACTTCCTCTGGAACTTCCACATGACGACGCACCAGGACGTCCTGGTCGGGTACTCCAAGCTCTTCGCGGGCGAGTTCATCCGCCGGACGGGCAACCCGGACTCGCCGGAGCTGTTCTACTTGCAGTACACCTACCGCTGGTGACCCGGAGCGGCCTGCGGGTTGACGCGGGTGGTTGAACACGTTGGACCGCGGATCGGGATGATAGTTCGATCCTGGTGCGCTCAATCCTCGGTGGTGGCATTCGCGGCCATCTGGGTGGGAGTTCAGCCGCAGCAGCCTTACCTGTACGTCTGTTCCTGCGGGCAGTATGTCCGTCAGCTCCACAGCCAAACCTAGGCAACCGGGTCCGGTCTGAAGAATTGATGAAGACCATCCGGTTGCGTAATACAACCAAATAATCTGCCGCCTTATCACGTCTACACAGTGGCGAGCATTCGCATCCGTGATTCGCATCACGCCGCCGCCCCGCCCCGCTGAGTCGGCATTCGGTTTGCAAGAGGAGCAACCGATTTGCCTTCCACCGGGACGCGAAGTACCAGGCCCGCCGGATAGGAACCGGCGGGCGGACCGACGCACCCTGGGACTGGCTCCGATGCACCACCCCGGCGGTTATCGGCCCAACCTCTCCTCCCCGGTCCGAAGGACCACCGACCCGCTCCGCGGGCACCCCGCCGCCCGGGTTCCGCGCGGACCGGCGTCCCCATTGCCCGACTGACAGTGGCGCGGCCACCGTGCGAGACGGGGCGGCCGCGACACAGGGAATTGATGCGTTCCGGCGCGGTTCATGGACCGTGCGCGCCGGGGTTCCGACCCTAGGATTCGCGCCTGAAAGGAACAGCCGCATGGAACTGCAATCCGTCGCAACGGGTCTTGTCGAAACCGCTCGGACCACCGCGGCCGTAGACGTGCCGACCGTGATCCTGAAGGACATCCGGGCGGAAGCCGCCCGCATCACCCTGTCGAAACCAGTCACGAAGGCCGCCGCCGAGGAAGTGCTCGTCCCGGACCAGCGGGCCGACCTCTCGCCCGCCCAGTCTGTCGAGAAGAAGCTGTCCGCCATGCTCCGCGGCGGGGCGGCCGCCATCCCCGTCAGCCACTTCCGCTTGGCGAAGCTCTGCCGCAAGGCCTGACGCCGCGGCGCGGTGTCGCCACTCTCCGGCGGCACCGCGGCCGGCGGCCGGGCGCCTGCTAACCCAAGACCACACGAAGTTTGTGTTCGCGGCCGTCGTCGGTCAGGCGGGCGGCGTCGTCCGTCGTCCGTTCGCCGTCCAGCCACACCTGCCGACCGGAGTCGCCCCGCTCGACACAGACGGTGTAGGTCGCCGACCGGTAGCGGAAGGTGAGCGTGAACCCCGGCCACGCCGCCGGAATGCACGGCCGGACCGCCAGCCGGTCGCCCCGCACCTCCAGCCCCAGAATTGATTCCAGGGCCACGCGGTAGTACCACCCGGCCGAGCCGGTGTACCATGACCAGCCGCCGCGACCGCGGTGCTGCGGGTTGTCGTACACGTCACCGCAGAGGGCGTATGGCTCAGTCTTGTACTTCCGCACCCCGTCCGGAGTGGCCGCCGCCAGAACCGGGTTCATCAGCGCCAGTGCCTCGACCGCCCGCTCCGCGTGTCCCAGACCGGCGTACGCCGGCACGACCCACGTCGCGGCGTGCGTGTACTGGCCGCCGTTCTCCCGGATGCCCGGCACGTAGCCGGCGACATACCCCGGGTTCGGGTTGCCGACCACGAACGGCGGCGTGAATAGCCGCACGAGGCGGTCGTCCGGCCGCACCAGGTCATTCCAGACGGCATCCATCGCCTTCGCCGCCCGGTCCCGATCGGCCCGGCCGCACATGACCGCCCAGGTCTGGGGCAAGGAGTCGATCTGGCACTCGGCATCGTCCCGCGATCCGAGCGGCGTTCCGTCGTCGAAATAGGCCCGCCGATACCAATCGCCGTCCCAGGCGGCCTCCTCGGCGGCCCGCCGGACCCGCTCGGCGTGGTCCCGCCATGCCTGGGCACGGCCGCCGTCGCCGCGGGCATCGGCGACGGCGGCGAACTCCGGCAGGACGGCCACCTGGAACCACGCCAGCCAGACGCTCTCGCCGCGGCCCTCGTCCCCGACCCGATTCATACCGTCGTTCCAGTCGCAGGTGCCGATCAGCGGCAGGCCATGCGGGCCGACTTCCAGGCTCACGTCGATCGCCCGGGCGCAGTGCTCGTAGAAAGTGCCCACTTCGCCGTCCTGCGGCTTGCTGATGTAGCTGTCTTCCTGGCCGGGCCGCAGCGGCGGGGCGTCGAGGAACGGGGCCGACTCGTCGAGGAGTGAAGCGTCGCCGGTGACCGCCAGGTAGTGCAGGGCGATGTACGGTAGCCAGAGGCGGTCGTCGGAGCAGCGGGTCCGGACGCCGCCGCCGCCGGGCGGGTGCCACCAGTGTTGCACGTCGCCAGCGGCGAACTGCCGCCCGGCCGTCCGCACCAGGTGCTCGCGGGTCAGGTGCGGGGTGGTGTACACCAGGGCCAGCACGTCCTGAATCTGGTCCCGGAACCCGAACGCCCCGGACGACTGGTAGAACGCCGTCCGGCCCCAGAACCGGCAGGCGAGCACCTGGTACGGCAGCCAGCGGTTGAGCATCAGGTCCAGCGCCGGATCGGGCGTCTTGACCTGGACCGCCCCGCAGAGGTCGTCCCAGAACCGGCGAACTGCGGTCAGGGCATCGTGGACGCGGCCCGGCTCGCGGTACCGCTGGACGAGGGCCCGGGCCGCCACGGGATCAGTCGTCTCGCCGACGACGAAGAGGACCTCGCGCTCGGCCCCGGCATCGAGTTCGACGGCAACCTGTAGGGCGGCGCACGGGTCCAGGCCGGGTCCGGCCCGGCCGGACAGGTGTTGGCGGTGCATCGCGGCCGGGTCCACCGGCGACCGGTTGCGGCCGAGGAACTCGGTCCGGTCGGCCGTCACCGTCCGCGGGCGGTGGAGTACGTCGGCGAAGGCGACCCGGTCGCCGAAGTCGAATCGGTAGGCGTTGCGGGCGAAGAGCGCCCCGCTCGTCGCGTCCACCTCGGTCACGACGTACTGGGCCGTCTCCTCGTGCGTGCGGCCGAGGACCCATTCCGCGTAGTAGGCGACCGACAACTTCCGCGGCCGGCCGCTGCGGTTCGCGAGCTTCAGCACGACCAGCTTGACCGGATCGTCGGTCGGGACGAACACCGTCAACTCGTGGGCCAGACCGGCGTAATCCTGTTCATAGGCCGTGTACCCTTGACCGTGCCGGACCATGACTGGCCCCCGTCCCAGCGGGTTCGGCGTCGGCGTCCAGAATTCACCGGACACGTCGTCCCGCAGGTAGACGGCCTCGCCCGGCGGATCAACTACCGGGTCGTTGGACCACGGCGTGAGGCGGTTGGTCTGGCTGTTGCCGGCCCAGGTGCAACCGAGTGACGACTCGGTGACCAGGCAGCCGAACCCGGCGTTGGCGATGACGTTCGACCACGGCATGGGCGGGACGCGGCCCGCGACGGTGATGACGTACTCGCGCCCGTCGGGCGTGAAGCCGCCGTGGCCGTTGTCGAACAGCAGCGCGGGCCGCGGGGGCGGGTCGGGCGGCGGGTGGCCGTCCTGCGGTCCCGCGGTCGGCTCCGGCACCCAGTCGGGTGGCAACTCCGGCGGCTGCTCCTGCCGGTCGAGTTGCTGCTCCAGCCCGCCGTCGGCGGCGGACAGCACGGCCCGGGCCGTCGTGCGGAGCAGCACCCGCTCGTCTTCGGTCATGGCGTCGGCCCGGCGGACGAAGACGCCGCCCCGCTGATCGACCATGTCGCGGGCCGGGCTGGCCCGAACCGCCTTCTGAAGTTGGTCCACGAACTCGTCATAATAACTCGACGGCTTCTCGTTGAGCACGACCAGGTCGGCCTTCAGCCCGTTGTGCCGCCAGAAGGTATGGGCCAGGAGCAGTTGCCGCACCAGGCCGAGGTCGTCGGGGCTGCCGACTGTCACTAGGACGATCGGGTAGTCGCCTGAGATCCCATGCCGCCATAGGCCGTCCTGGGCCAGCCGGTTGGCCCGGAGCACCGCCGCCGGTGCCCGCAGCGCCGGGCCGGGGAAGTACATCTGCCCGGCCAACCGCTGGAACAGGTGCGCCTCGTGGGCGGTGACGTTGAGGTGCTTCAGCTCGACCGGCCCGTGCGCCCAGGCGAGCTCGAACGCCCGGACGACGGCCGGCGCGTGGCGGTGGCGGTCGGCCAGTGCTATCGCCTCTTCGCGGGTTTCGGCGACGGCCGTCGTGAACGTCACTCCGGCCGCCGCCCCGGCCGGGATGCGGACCGCCCGCCGCAGGCAGAACACGGGGTCGAGGACGGCCCCGGTCCGCCCGGCCAGCTTCGCCCCGACGTCGAGGCAGGCCGGCCGAGCCGTGGTGCGGCCGCGGCCGACGACCGTCGCCCGGTCCGTGTCGAACTCCCCCGGGACAGGCTCCGCCCCGTCCACGGCGGCGACGTGGACGGCCCAGAGCGGCCGCTCGCCGGGGGCCCGCGGCCGGCGGCGGACCAGCAGCGCGCCGAACGCCGGCAGGTACTCCGTCTCCAGGAAGAGCTTGACGAACGCCGGGTGCGCCAGGTCCGCGTTGTGCGTCTGCATGACCAGCTCGACATAGCTGGTGAGCTCGACCTCCCGCGGCTCGTCGTCATGGTTGGTGACGGTGACGCGGCGGACCTCGGCCGGGTGCTCGGTCGAGACGGTCACCTCCAGGTGCGTCTCGAAATCCCCGTCCCGCCGGCGGAAGTCGGCCTTGTCGATGGCGAAGACGGCCTCGAACGCCTTCGGCGGCCGGCAGACCGGCTGGTGCCCGGCCGCCCAGTACTCGCCCCCTTGCAGGTCGCGGACGTAGACGACGTTCCCCGCTTCGTCGCGGGTGCGGTCGGCCCGCCACCGGGTCACGTCCTGGTCGCGGAACGTGCTCCGGCCGCCGCCGGCGTTGGTGAGTAGGACGGTGTACTCGCCGTTGGAGATCAGGTGCGTGCGGGGCAGGGCGGTATCCGGCGTGGTAATCCGACGGCTGACCGGGGCACCGCCCTCCCGCCCCGCCGGCGCCGCCGCGGCGGACGCGGTGTCCTGGGTCACGTCGATCAGCGGCGCCTCCCACGGCACCCGCTCCTGGAGGAGCAATTCCGTGGCCCGGACCATCGGCTCGGCGTGCAGCCGGCGGGGGAACGGGTCGCCCAGCAGCACGTTCGCCAGGGACAGGAACCCCATGGCCTGGTGGTGGGCCATGTACGACTTGACGACGACGTGACTGCGGTCCTCGGGCACTCGGTCGCGGGTGTAGTCGATCGCCTCGTAGAACCCGTACCGCCCCTCGCCCCCGGCGGCGGCGAGAGCGGCGAAGTTCTCGACGGCTTCGTGCGGCCGGACCAGGACCGCCATCACGGTCGCGTATGGGGCGATCACCAAGTCCCGCTCCAGCCCGCGCTTCAGGCCCAGCCCGGGCACGCCGAACGACATGTACTGGTAGTTCCCGTCCGCGTCGGTGAAGTTGTACCCGGACTCGGAGATGCCCCAGGGCACGCCGCGGTCCCGGCCGTAGTCGATCTGCCGCTCGACGGCCGAATGCCGCGACTCGTCCAAGAGCGTGTGCGGGTAGGTCCGCAGGTACAGGCGGGGCATTAGGTACTCGAACATCGTCCCGCCCCAGCTGACCAAGGCCAGGGAGTCGCGGACGCGCGTGACCGGCCGGCCGAGCTGGAACCAGTGCCGGCGGTGGGCGTCCCCGCGGGCGATGCACAGGAAACTGGTCAGGGCCGACTCGGAGGCGAGCAGGTCGTACTGCGAGGCGTCGAGCTGGCCGAGCCGCAGGTTCAGGCCGATCGAGAACAGGTGGCGGGACGGGTTGTAGAGCAGGCGGAAGTCCATCGCGTCGGCGACGCGGTCGGCGTGGTCGGCGAGTGCATCGCACCGGCTGGCGAGGCCGCCGGCGGTGCTCGCCCGGCAGGCCGCGGCTGCGGCCAGGCACAGGTCCCGCGCCGCGGCCGGCTCGAACGCCGCGGCCCGCGCGGTCAGCTCGTCGGCGGCCGCCGCGGCCGTCTCCGCCAGGTCGCAGACCGACCCGACCCGACCGAGCCGGGCGATGAGCTTCGCCCAGCCCTCGGCGTCCGGCGGCCGATGGCCGCCCGCCTGCAACTCGGCGACCGGATCGAGCCACGGCGCGACCGCGTCCAGCTCCGCCCGCCGGTCTTCGACCTGCTCGGCGAGCCGGGTCAGCCAGCGGTGCGCCTCGCCGAAGCGATCCAACCCGGTCAGGTCGAGCTTGGCGACGGCAGCGGCCAAGTCGCGGAACCGGTCGCGCCACGCGAACAGGTCCGCCGGGGTTTGTACCAGCGAACGGCCGATCGCTTCAACGCCGGCGAGTAGTTCCGACCGCGACCCGTCGTCCCGCACCCCTTCCTCGGCGAGCCGAACGGTGTCGGCCAGTCCTTCCACCGCGAACGGGCCGAGGAACGGCGTCCGCGCCAGACCCAGCAGCCCCTGCCGCAGCACCAGCAGGCTCGCGAACAGGTTGCCGCTGTCCACGGTCGAGACGTACCGCGGCTCGAGAGGGGCGAGGGTGCGGGTGTCGTACCAGTTGAACAAATGGCCGCGGTACTGCTCCATCCGGTCGAGGGTGGTCAGGGCGAACTCGGTCCGGTCGAGGACGTGCGGTAGCGAGGCGAACCCGAAATCGTGGGCGGCCAGGTTGGACGCCAAGGACAGCCCGATGTTCGTCGGCGAGGTGCGGTGGGCGACCGCCCCCTTCGGCAGTTCCTGGAAGTTGTCCGGCGGCAGGCCGTTGTCTTCGTCGCCGACGAACGTCTCGAAGAAGTCCCACGTCTTGCGGGCGATCCGCCGCAAGGCCGATCGCTCGGCGGCGGACAGCGGCCGCTGCGGCCGGACCCCCGGCTGGCTGATCCAATAGGCCAGCGCCGGCGCCACGAACCAGAGCAACAACACCGGGATCGCCGCGGGCAGCGCGGCCGATCGGACGGCGGCGACCAGGACGACGCCGACGACCGCGGCCGCCGGCGCGGCCGGCATGAAGCGGATGAAGTCGTCGAGCGTGTTCCCGAGCCGCCGTTCGGCCGCGGCGGCCGTCTCCCACTCCAGCAAATCACGGCGCGTGACCAGGACGCGGGCCAGTGTCCGGCCAACGGCGTCGACCAGCGTGACCGCCTGGTGCGGCAGGAACGCCAACTGGAGAACGGCCTGCCCGGCGGTGGCCAGGGCGCCGGGGCCGATGTCGCGGGCCGTCCGCCACGCCGCCCACGGCCGGGCCGCGAGTCGCCACAGCCAGGACGGCAGGTTGACCACAAGCGGTAGGAAGGGGACGGCCAGCCCGACGAGCGTCCAGAGCGCCGGCGCGCCGGGGAACACCGTCCAGCCCAGCAGGAAGTACGCCACCAACGCCGGCGGTACGAGGCTCCGGCGGAGGTTGTCGAACACCTTCCACCGTTCGACGAGTGGCAAGACATTGGGCACGCGCTCGGGAGGGCGAGGCTCCGGCCGACCCGGCAGCGCCTCCGGCTCGGCCGGAGCCTCGCCCTCCCGGGCGATCGGGATCCGCCGCCCCAGCCACGGCAGCAGCTGCCAGTCGCCGCGGACCCAGCGGTGCTCGCGCTTCGAAAATGCGTTGAACCGGGCCGGCAGCTCGTCGATCAGCTCGATGTCGCTGACCAACGCGCAGCGCGCGAAGTTCCCTTCGATCAGGTCGTGGCTGAGGATGTAATTGTCCGGGAAGGCGGGCCCGGTGGCGGCCTCGAACGCCCGCAGATCATAGATGCCCTTGCCGGTGAACGTGCCCAGGCCGAACAGGTCCTGGTACACATCAGACGTGGCGGTCGTATACGGGTCGATGCCGGCCGACCCGGCCAGGAGTCGCGTGAACCGGGACCGGCGGGCGGCCGTCAGCGACACGCTCACCCGCGGCTGGAGGATCGAGTAGCCGCGGACGACCCGCCGGCGGGCCGGGTCGAAGAGCGGCCGGTTGAGCGGGTGGGCCAGGATACCGATCAGCCGCCCGGCCATGTCCCGCGGCATCTGAGTGTCGGAGTCCAGGGTGATGACGAACCGGACGCGCGGCACCTCGGCCGGCGGCACGCTCGTTATGGCGTAGGTGGTGTCGGTCGCGCCGCCGAGGAGGCGGTTGAACTCACTCAACTTGCCCCGCTTCCGCTCCCACCCCATCCACACCCGCTCGGACGGGTTCCAGAGGCGGCGGCGGTGGAACAGGAAGAACTTCGGCGGCCCGCCCGCCGCGTACCGCCGGTTCAATTCGCGGACGCCGGCCAGGGCCGCCTGGACAAGTTGTTCATCGCCGGGCGTGTGTTCGGTCGGGGCGTCGGCCCAGTCGGTCAGCAGGGCGAACCGCAGCTGCGGGTCCGGGCTCGACAGGGAGTGGATCTCGAGCCGTTCGACCAGGTTGGCCGCGCCCTCGGCGCTCGTCAGCAGCGTCGGGATGACGACGAACGTGGCGCACTCCGGCGGGACGCCGCGGGAAAAGTCCAGCTTCGGCCGCACGTCCGGCGGGACGAGCTTGGTGACCAGATGGTTCACCAGGCCGACGGCCAGTTCGGACGCCGGCAGCAGGGCGACCAGGGCGATGAGGGTGGGCAACCACAGCCCGGCCGTGCCGGCGCCGGTCACGTGGCCGTGGGCGAGGAGGAGACCGAGGACGAGGACCGTGACCGTCGCCAGCGAGCCGAAGTAGAGGCCGCGGGCGTGGCGGCGGACGAACCGCAGCCGGCCGAAGTGCCAGTTCGGCCGGTAGCCCAGCAGCCGCTCGAACTCGTCCCGCCCGTCGCCGATCAGGTAGTAGCCGACGTGCGCCTCCGGCGGCACGTGGAGGCGACCCACTTCGTGGGTGCCCCGCACGCCGGCCGCCGGGCGACGCCGCTCGGCCAGCGCCAGCGCCCGATCGCAGACCGCCAGCTCATCCCGCCCGGGGTTCCCGCTCGCCGGCCGGCCGCGGGCCAACACCTCGACGGCTTGGCGGTCGCGGTCCCGGGTGGCGAAGTCCTGAAGGTCGAACACGCCGGCCGGGTCGCCCCGCAGTCGCTCGGTGACGAGGCTGGTCGCCTCGTAGAACACCGGCCAGTCGATGGCCGACAGCAGCCGCAGGCTGGTGACGGAGTTGCTGACGCTGACGACGTTGGCCGCCTGCCGCTGCCGCTCGTCGCGGAGCCACTCCTCCAGCGGCACGCCCTGCTCGCGGACGGCAGCCTCGAACGGCTCGATGCGGGCCCGCGGCAGGTCGCCGCCGCGGAGTTCCTCCAGCACGGCCACCACCCGCCGCCCGTCCGGCCCATCCCGCGGCGCGAGCAGGTCCGGGACGACGCCGGGACCGACCGCCAAGTACCGCTCCACCCACCGCCGCGCCTCGAGCCGGCCCACCCGGGCCAGGGTCACACCCTCGGCCAGCCGGCTCAGATTCTCGACCAGCACCAGGCGGAGCATGATCGGCACGGCCCACAACTCGCCGATGGTCAGCGGCGTCTGGGCTTGGTAGGCGCGGATGAACTCCGTCAGCGTCCCCTCCTCTAGGGCGCTGTCAGTGTGGGCGACCAGGTCGAGGGCCAACCAGTAGACGCGGGGATAGCCCGCCAGCGGCCCGCCGGTCAGCTTCGGCAACCGGCCGTAATACCCGGGCGGCAGGTCCGAGCGGACCTCGCGGAGCGCCTCGGTGATGATGTGGAAATTGTCCAGCAGCCACTCGGCCGCGCCGGTGACGGGCTCACCGGCGGCGTTGGCAGCGGCGATCTGGCGGTGGGCGTCTCGGAGGGCGTTGCTGTCGCGGTCGATGTGGTTGAGCAGCTGCCGGCCGGACATGAAGGCGACCCGTGCCGATGCCCGCGCGACCTCCGCGGCGCGGGTGCGCAGGCGTTCGGGGCCGAACAGCTCCGCCCGGATCGGGCCGCGGCCTGCGACGTACGGCCCTGGCTGCGCCGACTCACTGCCCGGGGCGTCCGCCAGCGGCTCGGGTGCATCTGCCGTCATCCGTGTGGTCATCACGCCGTCCTTCTCGGTGCCGAGGGTCGAACCCGCACCGCGGCCGTACTTTTCCCGCCGGGTGTGACTGTTGTACGGCCGGCGGGGGGAGCCGTGCAAGCGAACCTGGGGCGGAACGTCTGACGCCGCCGATTCCCGTGCTGTGCCCTGCGGACGGGTGGCACGGGTTCGGCGTCAGGACTCTGGGACAGCGGGCATCGGTTATGCAGTCGTGACAGTGTACCCGCGCCCGAGCCGGCTTCGGGCGGGCGGCCGGGTGGGCACACGGAACATGATGAGGAGCGTCCTATGTTGAAGCGCTTATTGCCGATGGCATTTTCGACCGCATTCGCGGCCGCGTTTCTCGCGTCGAGCCCGTCGGCCTGGGGCCAAGCCGGCGGGGGCGGGGGTGGTGGGAGCGGTGGGGCCGGCGGCAGCGGCGGCTCCGGCGGGGCGGCGGGCGGTGGACAGAGCGGGACCGGCGGCGCTGCCGGCGGAGCCCGGCCCGGCGGAGCCCGACCCGGCGGCCCCGGCGGGACGACCCCCGCTACCTCTCCGGGCACCCCGGGGCAACCATTCCCCAACCCGGCCGCCCCCGGCCAGACGGCCCCCAACCCGGCGACGCCGGGCCAAACGACTCCTAACCCGGCGAACCCTGGCCAGACCGGTCCGAACACCAACCCTGCCGCGCCGGGCAACGCGCCGCAGCGGCCGGGGCAGACCGCGCCCAATCCTGCCAATCCCGGGCAAACGAACAACAATACGAACCAGCCGAATGTGCCCGGCCAGCCGGCGAACGGTCAGGGCCGGCCGACCGTGCCGGGCCAGCCGACTAGCCCCAACCAACCGGGTGCCGGGCCCGGCAAGCCAAGCCCGGCGAACACTGGCGTGCCCGGAGGTGGCGTGCCGGCGACCGGCGCGGCCGGTACCGGCACCGGGACGCCGACCGGCCCGACCCGCGGCGCGGGCAACGTGCAGTTCAGTGCCCAGGCGACCACCGACATGACCAACGGACTGGCCGGATTCCGGATCACGGACCTGAACCATGTCCGCGGCGTCACGAACCTGACCGGCACATGGAACGCCGGTCAGATCAACGGTCTGATCCAGGCCATGAACAATAACCCGCAGGCGCGGCAGACGGCCGACATCCTGTCGGACCGCCTTCGCCAAGACCGGCGCATCGGGCCGAATCAGCGAGTGGTCGGCCTGCACGACGCGACCGTATACGTGATCGGCCAGTAACTCGGCCGGGGTCCGCGGAGTGACTACCGGTCGCGCTTCGCGGCGCACCGCCGATCGGCGGCGGTGCGCCCCATACCGGCCGCAGGCGGTTCGTCCTGCAGGGCTGCCGAGGCCCGGCAACGAGCAGGAATCAACGTCGGTACACTCTTGCCTTCCCCGGATGGACGCTACTCGCAGTTTCGGCCCCGCCGAGGCCGGTGGCGAGCAAATCCAGCGCGCGCAGAAATCACCTCCCGGCGCACCGTCTGGGCATCGGGTATGCACTTCCCAGGAAAGACCGCGTCATCGATCCGCCCGTGCAACGGTCCACGGGGATTCGTTCGAGGAGCGTTCCATGTCCAGGCGCTTATTGACAGTCGCCCTCTCCACCGCGCTGGGCGGTGGCCTGCTGTTCGTCAGTTCGCCCCCGGCTCTCGGCCAAGCCGGCGGTGCGCGGCCGCCCGCGCCGCCGCCAACCACACCCGGCGCGACTCCGGCGACCCCGCCGCAACCGGGCCAGCCCGGCGGCGGCGCCACACCCGCGACGCCGCCGAACCGGCCCGGCAACCAACCCGGGCAGCAGCCCGGCCAGCAACCGGGTCAACGGCCTGGCCAGCAACCCGGCCAGCAGCCGGGCAACACCCCGCCGGCCCCGAGCGACCAGCCGCACCAGCCGGCCACGCCGGCGACGCCGGGCACGACCCCCGGTCAGCCCGCCACCCCGGCCACCCCGTCCGACCGGGCGTCGGACCGTGCCCGCGAGACCCCGTCCGGTGACCGGGACCGCGATCGGGACCGGGACCGCGGC
>DASXAN010000632.1:0-3421 GCA_036406755.1 Gemmataceae bacterium | reverse complement strand
TGCCACCGCAGCGGCTGCCGCTCCAGCGGCCGGTCGTGGAACTCCAGCGGTGCCTGAGCCGTGGTCGTCCGCGGCGTCGTGAGCTGGCCGTAGGCGATGTAGCCGAGTCCCAGGAGCAGCCCGTAGCAGACGGCATTCGCCGCCCACGAGGCGGAGGTCAGCTTCACGGCCGAGCCGGCGAACTGGTTGAGCTTCGGCGTCAGCCCGCGGAAGTCCACGGCACACAGCTCGTCCAGCACCAGATGCGACAGGAACCCGACCATGACGCCGAGGGCCAAGTACGCCCGCAGTTCCGGCACCGGATGACGATACGCCAGGAACGTGACGAGCCCGGCGACGAGCATCGCCGGGATGCTGTGGAACATGCCGCGGTGGACGGTCAGGTGGCGGAAGACGTTCGCCAGCCCGTAGCGGATGACGGCGTACGCCCCGGCGGCGGCCAGCAGCGTCTCCTCGGCCGACAGGCCCGAGTCGGCCAGCGTTCGCAGCAGTAGGAGCGGGACGGCGGCCCCGGCCAGGCCGAACAGCTCGCGGACCGGCACGCCGCTGTCCGAGTCGAGGTCGGGCAGCAGGCCACCCAGGGCGGTGAACAGCCCGCCGACGGCCGCCACCGGCACCGGCACGCCGAGCTTCCACGCCGCGAACCCACCGTACGCCAACCCCAGGCCGGTGGAGAACGTCAGGTGCCCGCGGTAACTCGCCACTGAAGGAGACTCCTTCCCGCCCTGATCTTCGCCCGCCGACCGGGTTGCTTACCCCGGCCGCCGGGAAAACGCAACCGCAGTCGCCGACTGACCCTCGCTCGTCGGCCGCTGTTTCTCCCCCCGCGCGCAGTATCCCCCCTCCTTGCATGGGCGCGCAGGTGTTGCAGCTCGCATTGCTCCCGTTGCTCCCCTGCCCACATTGGTGTTACAGCCCGCGCGGCCCACATTGCTCCCGTTGGCCGCGCCTCCGCCCCGGCCTGAATTCGTTGGGTGAACGGGGTCCTACTGACATCCAACCGCCCCGGCGACCGGGCGTATAATCGGTCCGACGGCGAGGTGGGACATGGACAACGCGGCGATCGCCCACGAACTGCTGCGACAGGCCCGCGACCTGGCGGCCCGCGGCGACAACCTGTACCGCGTCCGGGCGTACCGGCGGGCGGCGGCGGTGCTGTTCGGCCTGGACCGGCCGGTGAGCGCGATCGTCGCCGAGTCCGGGCGACGGGGGTTGAGCCGGCTGCCGGGCGTCGGGGCGTCGCTGGCGAAGACGATCGCCGAGCTGGCCGCGGGTACGGCCCCGGCGGCGATCGGCAAGGCGGGCTAAGGCGGTATCGCCGACCCGGAGTATCGGTTAGAATGCCCCGTGGGGGACGCCGTCATGCCGCTCCGCGATCATTTCCGCCCACCCGTCAGCAAGGTGGTGCCCTGGGAGGGCGTTCATGGCCTCTGGCCGGGCATGATCGTCGTGGCGCTGAACAAGACGCTCCCGCCCCGGTACGTCGCCGCCCCGCGCATCCACCACGGTGCGTTCGCCGAAGTCGACGTGTCGGCCTGGGAGACGGACAAGGCCGAACGGCCCGCCGCCAACGGGGCCGAAGGTGACGGCGGGGTGGCGACCGCCGTATGGGCCCCGGCCCGGCCGACCCTGGCGTTCGAGACCGACCTGCCGGACGCCGACGAATATGAGGTGCAGATTTACGATCTGGAAGACGACCGCCGGCTGGTGGCGGCGGTCGAGATCGTCAGCCCGGCCAACAAGGATCGACCCGAGCACCGCCGGAAGTTCGTGGCCAAGTGCGTCGCCTTGCTCCAGAACCGCGTGTCGGTCGCGGTCGTGGACGTCGTGACGGAGCGGTCCGCCAACCTCTACCGCGAACTGCTCGATCTGATCGGCCGGTCGGAGACGCCGCCGGGGGCGGAGGCGCCGCTCTATGCCGTCGAGTGTCGGTGTCGAGAGCTGCGGGTCGGGAGGTCGCTGTTCGAAACGTGGGAGCAACCTCTCACCGTCGGCCGGCCGCTGCCGACGCTGCCCCTCTGGCTGACCGACGACCTCGCCGTGCCGCTGGACCTGGAAGCCAGCTACGAGGAGACGTGCCGCGGATTGCGCATCGGTTAACCGCTGGCGGCCGTCGCGGTTCGTACCATAACCGCCGATGCTGCACCGCCTCCGCCTGTTCCTGGAACTGGTCCGCTTCAGCCACACCGTCTTCGCCTTGCCGTTCGCGCTCTTGAGCGCCGTGCTGGCGTGGCAGTCGCCGGGCGTCCCGTTCCGCTGGACCGACCTCGCCGGCATCGTCCTGTGCATGGTGTTCGCCCGATCGGCGGCGATGGCGGTCAACCGCCTGGCCGACCGCCGCCTCGACGCCGCCAACCCCCGCACCGCCGGCCGCCACCTACCCGCGGGCCTGCTGTCCGTGCCGGCCGTCGCCGCCTTCCTCGCGGTGTGCGTCCTCGGCTTTTTCGCCTCGACGCTGCTGTTCCTGCTCCGCGACCGGCCGAACTGGTGGCCGCTGATCCTCGCCGGGCCGGTGCTGGCGTTCGTCGCCGCGTACTCGCTGACGAAGCGGTTCACGGCCCTGGCGCACTTCTGGCTGGGGGCGTCGCTGATGCTCGCCCCGGTGGCGGCGTGGATCGCCATCCGCGGCATGGAAGCATTGCTGACGCCGGCGGTGCTCGGGCTGGCGGTGCTGTTTTGGGTGGCCGGGTTCGACATCCTTTACGCATGTCAAGACGTGGACGTTGACCGGCGGCTGGGGCTGTACAGCGTGCCGGCCCGGCTCGGGGTGCCGGCCGCGTTACGGGTGGCGATGATTTGCCACGCCCTGACGGCCGGGTTGCTGGTGGCGCTATACTTCGTCGCGTCGCCGCCGCTGGGCGGGGTGTACCTGGCCGGCGTCGCGGCGGTGGCCGCGCTGCTCATCTACGAGCACAGCCTGGTCCGGCCGGACGACCTGAGCCGGGTCAACCGGGCGTTCTTCCAGGTCAACGGCGTCATTAGCATCGGGCTGTTCCTGCTGGTGCTGTTGCAGCTGGCGGTCGGGTGGTGATGGGGGTGGGGAATTTGCCGTTTCGCGATCGTCGGCAAATGGGGTGAACTCTCCGCCCGCACGGCCGCAAGCGGGTATCCTTGGACAGAACCCGCCTCCGTTCCCCCACGCGACCCGCCGCCATGAAAGCGCTCCTGCTCGGCCTGTGCGCCGCCATCACCATCGCTCTGTCCGCCGCGCCGGCCCACGCCGGGCTGTTCCGCCGCGACCCGACGCAGGTGTCGCCGTACCACCGGTACGGCTCCGTCTGGCGGTTCTACAACTACGAGTACAAGGGCCGGTTCCACCCGGAGTACTCGTTCAACTATCACGGCTACCGGCAGTAAGCCCGCTGCGCGGGAATGACGCAGTACCCAATGACGAAGGAAGAGTTCGTCATTGGGTGTTTCG
>DASXAN010000631.1:0-3013 GCA_036406755.1 Gemmataceae bacterium | reverse complement strand
CGAGCGCCACGGCCCGGCCGAAGAAGCACGCCGCCGCGTCCGGGGCCGCCCCGATGGCGACGCTGTAGGCCACCGCCGCGTCCGCGTACCGGCCCTGGCGGTAGGCGCACAAGCCGGCGTAGAAGTTCGGCCACAGCCCCTGCGGCTCCAGTCGCACCGCCACCCCGACCTCCGCCGCCGCCCGGTCCAGCTCGCCCGCCCGCAAGAGCGCCCGGCCCAGGGCATAGTACTCCCACGCCGTCTGCGGCGGACGGACCGATGATCGGCCCGGCCCGCCGTGCAGCCGCCGCTCCTGGTCGAGCACCGGGCTGGGGCCGAGCAGCGCCTCCGCCTGATCCAACACGACAATCGACTGTCGGCGGGCCGCGTCCAGTTCGGCCGGCGCGGCCAATCGCACTTGCACGTCGGCCCAGAAGATCGCCAGGTCGTACAGGGCGTCGCGCGTCGCCGGGTCCACCGCGGCGCCGTCGGCCGGGCGGAGGCGGGCCACGACCCGCTCCCGACCGTCCCACAGGGCGCGGCACGGCGCCGCCACCGCCCGCAGGCCGTTGGCCGGCACCGGGTCGGCCCCGTACAGGAAGCGGACGCGGTCGGCCAGGGCGTGCAGGTCGCGGGCCGCCGCCGACCGCGCCGCCGCCGCCCGGCCCTGCTCCGCCACCCTCAGCCGTCGGTCGAGTTCTTCCGCCAGCGGCTGCTGCCACGGCAGGCCGCCGGCGGCGGCCCGGCCGCGGCGGAGCGTGCCGATGGCGGCGTCCCAGTCGCCGGCGGCCATCTGGCCCCGGGCGTCGGTCAGGGCCGCGCCCGCCCGGTCGATCCGGTCGGCGACGTGGCTGACCGCCCCCAGCGCGACGGCGGCGGCCGCGGTCAGCACGGCCAGCATCATGCCGGCCAGGGCGGCACCGTGCGGCCGGCGGCGCCGCCATTTCCGCCACCGCTCGGCCAGGCTGCGGTTGCGGACGCCGACGAGCGGCCGGTGGGCCAGGTGCCGGCGCAGGTCGGCGGCCAGGGCGGCCATGTGCGGGTAACGATCGGCCGGGTCGTCGGCGAGGCACCGGGCGATGACGTCGGAGAGGCCGACGCTGACCTGCGGGTTGCGGTGATGTAACTGGTTCCGTCCGAGCCCGAGCGCCAGCGAAGAGTAACCTAACCCCCCGGCCCCCTTCCCGAAGCGGGAAGGGGGTGAGGACCCAATCAGACCATCTTTTGAGTCCTCCCCCCCTTCCCGCTTCGGGAAGGGGGCCGGGGGGTTAGGTTCCGCGCCCGCCGCCATCTTGATTGTCGTCCCCGTCGGCACGTCGCCGCCCGGCAGGCCGCCGGCCAGCGCCTCATACAGCACCACCCCCAGCGAGTACACGTCCGACCGGCCGTCCACCGGCCGCGGCACCGGCCGGCCCAGCCGCGCCGCCGCCAACGCCGCCGCCTGCTCCGGCGACATGTACCCCGGCGTGCCGCCCAGCCACGCCGGCCCCGGCTCGGCCGGCGACAGCGGCGGCCGAGCCAGGTGGAAGTCCAGCACCATCGGCTGACCGTCGGCCGCCAGCAGCACGTTCGACGGCTTCAGGTCCAGGTGCACCAGGCCGCGGTCGTGGGCATATTGCAGCGCGTCGGCCAGGCAGGCGCCGACGTGGCACACGGCCTCGACGTACCCGGACTCGGCCAACTCCCGGCGGGCCTGCCGCCGGGCCGGGGCCACGCCGGGGGCGGCCGCCTGCTCCCGGTCCAGGGCCTCGGCCAGGTCGCGGCCGGTCCGCCGGGCCGGCGGCGTCGGCCGGACCGCCGCCAGCAGCCGGGCCAGCGTCGCGCCGCCGAAGTACGGCATGCACAGCGCCCGCAGCCCGCGGGCCGGGTGGTCCTGCACCGAGTACAGCGGGACGATATGCGTGTGCTGGAGGCGGGCCAACGACAGGTGTTCGCCGGCGTCGGACGGGGTGAGCTTCAGCACGACCGGGCGGTCGCCCAGCGACAGCTGGCTGGCCAGGAACACGACGCCGTGGGCGCCGCGGCCGATCTCGGCCAGCAGGAGGAAGTCGCCGAGCGATTCACCGGCGGCCGGGAACTGCGGGTCGGCCCGCCGGGGGTCGAGCAGCCGCTGGCAGTCGAGCATCACCTCCAGCTGCGGCCGCCACTGCGGGAACCGGGCGAGGATGTCCTCGGCCGGCAGGTCCGGGCCGTACTCGCGGCGGAGGCAGAACTCCTCGTAGATCAGGTCGGCGGCCGCCTCCGGGTGGTCCCACAGCTCCGGGTGGCGGGCCAGGAAGTCCTCCGGCAGCGGCCGCTCCCCGCGCCGCCACCGCTGGACCATCTCGCCGACCAACTCCGCGGCGAGGGCGTCGGCCACCTCCGGCGTCAGTTTCAAGCCCACCCCGGGCCCGGGATGGGCTTTGAGGCACCGCATCCCTTACCCCTCCTCCATCGTGAACGCCAACTGGCGGGCCAGGGTGCGGAGGATGCGGCGGACGCTGTCCGGGTGCAGGCCGGTGCGGTCGGCGATCTCGGCCAGCGAATACCCCTGGCGCCGCAGGCCGAGGATCGGCCGATGCTCCGGCGGGCACCGGTCCACGATCCGCTCCCACAGGTCGCCGGCGACGGCCACCTCGCTCGGCCGCGGGTGCGGGGACGGCACGTCGCACGGCCGGTCGCCGCCGGCCAGCGGCTCCTCCCGGTCGGCCGCCCGCTGGTGCTGGCGGATGCGGTCGATCAGCCGGTTGCGGGTGGCGACGAACAGGAAGCCCCGCAGGTGGTCGGCGTCCACGAACCGCCAGCCGGCCTCGCGGAACCCGCGGAGCACGTCCGCCCAGACCGACTGCAAGACGTCGGCCGAGTCGAACTTGGCCCGCAGCGGCGGCGGCAGTTGGCGGCGGACGGCCTTCCGCAGGTACGGCTCGAAGGCGACGAACACTTGGCCGGCCGCCGCCGGGTCGCCGGTGCACAGTTGCGCGAGGAGGTGGTCGAGGGGCTGGTCCATGGCAGAGGTCAGAGGTCAGAGGTCAGAGGTCAGAAGTCCGCCTGACTT
>DASXAN010000630.1:0-12012 GCA_036406755.1 Gemmataceae bacterium | reverse complement strand
TCCCCCGCAGGCCGAGGGTGCCGCCGTTGTTGACGGTGATGGTCGCCCCGGCGCCGGTGCCGAAGGAGGTGCTGGCCTCGCCGATGAGCGTGCCGGCGCTGACGGTGGTCGTGCCGGTGTAGCTGTTGCCGGCGTGGAGGGTGACGAAGCCGGTGCCGGTGGACTTGGCCAGGTTGCCGGCCCCGGTGACGGTGCCGTAGACGTCCACGTTGGCCCCGTCGCCGCCGCCGAACACGTCGAACGTGAGCGTGCCGGCGGACAGGGTGATGCCGTTGCCGCCGGGCCCGCCGCCGAGCTGGAAGCTGGCGACGCCGGTCTGGTCGTTCGGGACGGCCTCGACCGTGCCGCCGGTGCCGGACACGGTCAGCGGGTTGTCGAACGTCACGAAGCTCAGGCGGGTCCGCATCTGCCAGGTCCCCCCGGCGGACAGTTGGACCGGGGACCCGGTGCCGAGGACGTTCACCGCGGCGGTGTCGAGGATGCTGTCCGAGACGGACACGAGCCGGCCGCCCTGGACGTTGTACGTCAGGGTCCCGCCGCCGAGGTTGGGGGCGCTGGAGGCGTCGAACACCAGGTTGCCGGCCCCGGTCTTGACCAGGGTGACGGCCCCGCCCCCGGTGTTGAGCTGGCCGACGGCCAGGTCGCTGGTCGTCGGGTTGACCGTGACCGTCCGGGTGCCGGACCCGGCCAGGGTGGTGGTGCCCGCCCGGAGCAGGCCCTGGGTGCCGCCGACGGTCAGGTTGGCGGACGGGTTGACGGTCAGGGTCGGGACGAGGGTGGTGTCGATGTGCGTCACGTTGACCGTGGACGCGCCGGACACGGTGATGGGGTTGGCCAGGTTGACCGTCCCCTGCCGGGCGAACGTGGCCGCGGCCGGGAAGGCGGCGGTCTGGATGGCGGCGTCGGACGAGCCCAGGCCGGGGCTGCCGTTGTCCGGGCCGGAGTACCCGGCCAGGAGGCCGGCCCCGCCGCCGCCCTGGTACCAGTAAATGTCGACCGTGTGCGGGCCGGCCGTCAGGCCGTTGACGGTCCCGGACCGGGTGGTCATCCCCTGGTAGAAGTTGTTGTTCGCGACCAGGTTCCCGTCCACGTACAGCAGGCTGCCGTCGTCGCTGCGGGTGCCGAAGACGTAGTTGCCGGCCGTGGTGATGTTGATGACCCCGGACCAGCGGGAGATGTAGTTGGTCGTCTGGGCCGACCCGATGTTCACGAACGCCTGGCCGTTCCCCTGGCTGGTGAAGCCGTTCACCCGGTCCAGGGCGGCGGTCGAGCCGGCGTTCGGCGTGCCCAGGGTTTCCGGGGTGCCGGTGGCGAACAGGGACCGGACCCGGCCGGCGTTGCCCGTGAAGTCGGGGTGGGTGTTGTTGATGTTCGCGATGCCCGCGTTCGCGGTCCCGTCGGAGGCCTGGAGCCGATACACCTGGCCGGCCAGCCCGCCGGCGACCAGGTTGCCCCGCAGGTTCAGGGTGCCGCCGTTGAGGACGACCTGGGCGTTGCCCAGGGAGCTGGACGTGTTGGTGCCGTTGAACAGGTCGGAGTTGGCCATCACCGCGTCCAGCGTGCCGCCGGTGGTGACGGTGAACGTGCTGGAGGCGTCGATGCTGTTGGCCGACGCCCCGCCGCGGACGTTGCCGAGCGTCAGGGTGCCGCCGCCGACGTTGGCGGTCAGGCCGGTGGCGACCAGCCGGGAGTTGATCACGTTGGTCCCGGTCGTGTTGGACAGGGCCGGGCCGGTGCCGCCGAACGTCAGGGTGCCGGCCGCGTCCAGGGTGTAGCCGCCGGCGGAGAACGTCAACGAGTTGATGGTGAACGCCGTGCCGCCGGCGGCGAAGTTAACCGCCCCCGGGCTGGTGGCGTCGAAGGTGACGGCGGCGGTGTTCGCGTTCGGGACGGTGCCGGGGTTCCAGTTGCCGGCCACGCCCCAGTTGCGGTCGACGGCCCCGGTCCACGTCTGGGCGGGGCCGGGGCCGGCGGCGGCCAGGGCGAGTGCGGCGGTCAACGGAATAACAGCCGTGCGAAGGCTGATGAGGCGCATGGGAAAGGTCTCCGGGTCAAACGCGCCGGGCGGCCGGCGCGTGTGGAATGAGTACGCGAACGGCGGGGGCGAACGTGTGACGGCCGGCGGCCTAGCGGTCGGTTTCCTTCTTGTTGCCGGTCCGGTCGCCCATCAGGTAGAAGGTCCTGGTGTCGATGTCGTAGTTGACCACCCGGATCGACCCGTCGCACATGGCGATGTTGCACCCGGCCGGGTGGGCGCTGCCGAACCGGAAGGTGTTGCTGGGGATGGCGTCCTGCATCGGCGGGTCCCACGTGCACCGCAGGACGTCGTTGTCGCAGCCGATGTACATCCCCTCGTTGTCCCCGGGGTCGGTGCCGGTCAGGTAGTTGGTCGTGCTCAGATACTTCTCGCCGAACATGACCACGTTGGTCGACCCGCGGGCGATGTCCAGGAACTTGACCTGGCTGCGGCGGTAGATGACGCCGGTGAACGTCGGGTTGCCGCCGCCCTCCTTCATGTTCCAGTTGAACGACCCGGAGTCCGCCAGGGCGAGCGACGTCGGGCCCATGTCGATTTCGTTCTGGTTCTGGCTGTTGCAGTTGGCCGCGTAGTCGGTCCGGGCCATCATCGTCGGGTGGATGGTGCCGGAGTAGTTGCCGTAGTAGTCGTACCCGTTGGTGTTCGGGAACGGGCCGCCGGTGCGGCGGCTGGGGCAGTTGTAGATCGGCACGACCGTCTGCATCACCTGGATGATGGCCGCCCGCCGCTGGTTGTCCGTGGCCGAACCGAAGCCGATCCGGTACAGGGCGTCCTGCTCGATGAACGGCAGGGTGCTGTACACCCACCCGGCCGGCTGGTCCTTGCCGACGCCGCGGCCGGGGCACGGCCCCCAGAACCAGCCCCACCCGCCGGAGACGATGTACCCGTAGGTGTCGTGGGCGTTGTGCATGCCCAGGGCCATCTGCTTGAGGTTGTTCTCGCACTTGGTGCGGCTGGCCGCCTCCCGCACCTTTTGGACGGCGGGCAGGAGTAGGCCGATGAGGATGGCGATGATGGCGATGACCACCAGCAGCTCGATGAGCGTGAAGGCGGGGCGGCGCGCGGCATCGCCGGCGCGGCGTGGGGGGGAGGTCGGTCGCATACGAACCTCGCGAGATAAAGTGAGAACCGATGGCAAGACCGTGTCGGGCCGCCGCGGCGACCCGGCGTTGATGGCTTGGCGGTCGGTTACCATCCCTGGTGCGTGGCACCCCTCGGCGGGCGGGCGCCGCGCCGCTCCCGCCTGTAGTCGCCCGCGGATGGCGGACGGCCATGCGGGACGGGAGCGTCGATCCGGCGTTTCTGGTGGGGAGCCCGGGCCGCAGGCCGAGTGCGAGTCGGTGGCGACCCGGGCTCTCACGCCGTTCTAATGAGTTCCCTTCTACCACGGCCGTTTTCGGGATGCCAACATTTTTTGAGCATTTTTTCCGACCCCGGCCCGGGCCGCGGCGGCCGTCCTCCCGGGCCGCCGCCCCCGGCGGCTGCTACAATGCCAGTTGTCCCCGTACCGCCGGAAGCTTCCATGACGCTCGCGACCGCCAAAGGCACCTACGCCTTCATCTCCCTGGGCTGCCCCAAGAACACCGTCGACAGCGAGCGGATGCTCGGCAAGCTGGCCCAGGACGGGTACGCCCTGTCCGCCGACGCCGACGGGGCCGACGTCGTCGTCGTCAACACCTGCGGGTTCATCGAGCCGGCGCGGCAGGAGTCGCTGGCCGTCATCCGCGAGATGCTCGACCTGAAAAAGCAGGGCCGGGTCGGGGCGGTCGTCGTCGCCGGCTGTTTGGCCGAGCGGCAGCAGGAGCTGCTGCTGGAGCAGGTGCCGGAGGTCGATCAGATCGTCGGCGTGTTCGGGCGGGAGGAGATCGCCGCCGTCGTCGATCGCGCCGTCGCCGACCCGCGTCGCGGGTACCCCGACCGCGAACAACGCACGCTGTTCCGCCCGGCCCCGGTCCGGGCGCTGGAGGACACGGCCCGCCTCCGCATCACCCCGCGGCACTACGCCTACCTGAAGATCAGCGAGGGGTGCGACCGGCTGTGCACGTTCTGCGCGATCCCGTCGATGCGGGGCAAGCACGTCACCAAGCCGATCGAGGCGGTCGTGGCCGAGGCCCGCGAGCTGGCCGCCGACGGGGTCCGCGAGCTGATCGTCGTCGCCCAGGACACGACCTACTACGGCGTGGACCTGTACGGCCGGCCGCGGCTGGCCGAGCTGCTCCGCGAACTCGACCGGATCGACGGCATCGAGTGGGTCCGCGTGCTGTATTGCTACCCGGAGCACGTCACCGACGAGCTGCTCGACACGCTCTCGACGGCGAAGAAGATCATCCCGTACATCGACCTGCCGTTGCAGCACGTCAACGACCGGATGCTGCGGCGGATGCAGCGGCGGGTGACGCGAGCGTCGACGGAAGACCTGCTCCGCCGGCTGCGGCAGGCGATGCCGGGCCTGACGCTGCGGACGACGTTCATCGTCGGCTTCCCCGGCGAGACGGAGGCGGAGTTCGCGGAGCTGATGGCGTTCGTGCGGGAGACGAAGTTCGCGCGGTGCGGCGTGTTCCCGTACTCGCTGGAGCCCGGCACGCCGGCGGAGAAGCTGCCGGGCCACCTGCCGGAGGAGGTCAAGGCGGACCGCCGCGACCGGCTGATGGCGGTGCAGCAGGCGGTGGCGTTCGACTGGAGCCGGGCGCAGGTCGGGCGCGAGGTAGAGGTGATCGTGGACGGCCCGGACCCGGAGTTCGCCAACCACGTCCGCGGCCGCGGCGTGGCGGATGCCCCGGAGATCGACGGGGTGGTGCGGGTGAAGGGGAAGAACCTGCGGCCGGGCGACCTGGTGCGGGCGAAGGTGACGGCCGCCGACGGGTACGACCTGGCCGCGCGGGCGATCGGGGCGGCCCGCTAGCACGACCCGCCCGCCGGCCGTATCATCCCCTCATGGCCACCATCCCCACCCGCAGCCCGTCGGCCGCCGTGTTCAACGTGCCCAACGGCCTGACCCTGGCCCGGCTGGTGCTGGCCGTCGTCCTGTTCGGGTGCATCGCCGCGGCGTGGTGGCTGACCGGCCTGGTCGTGTTCGTCTGCGCCGCCATCACCGACTGGCTGGACGGCTACCTGGCCCGCAAGCACGGGTCGGCCAGCGCCTTCGGCCGCAACTTCGACCCGCTCGTGGACAAGGTGCTCATCTGTGGGGCGTTCATCTTCCTGTTGCCGATCAAGGAAACCGGGCTGGCGGCCTGGATGGTGACGGTCGTGGTCGCCCGGGAACTCATCATCACCGGGCTGCGGAGCTTCATGGAGACGCAGGCGGCCAACTTCGGGGCCGACTGGCTGGGCAAGATCAAGATGGGCCTGCAATGCGCCGCCCTGATCGGCATCCTGCTGGTGCAGGCCCTGCGGGCGGCCGGGGTGACGGACGAGCCGTGGGCGGCCGTCACGGTCGCGCTCATCTACGCCATGATCGCCGCCACCGCCCTGAGCGGGTTGCAATACCTGTGGCGGGCACTCCTCTTGCTGCGAGCGATCTAACATGAACGACCTCGGCGTTGCCATCGTCGGCTGCGGGATGATCGCCCGGTTCCACATCCGTGCCCTGGCGGAGATCCCGGGCACCCGGATCGCCGCCCTCGTGGACACCGTCCCCGGCGCCCCGCAGCGGCTGGCCGACGACATGAAGCTGACCGGCGTCAGCTACCACGCCGATGTGGCCGATGCCGTCAAGCAGCCGGGCGTCGACATGGTCATCATCAGCACCCCGTCGGGGGCGCACATGGACCCGGCCCTGACGGCGGCCAACGCCGGCAAGCACGTCGTCGTCGAGAAGCCGCTGGAGATCACCCCCGAGCGGTGCGACCGGGTCATCGACGCCTGCGACAAGAACCGCGTCAAGCTGTGCACCATCTTCCCGTCGCGGTTCGCCGACTCCAACGCCACGCTCAAGGCGGCCGTGGACGCCGGCCGGTTCGGCCGGCTGACGCTCGGCGAGACGACGTGCAAGTGGTGGCGGACGCAGGAGTACTACGACAAGGGCGGCTGGCGGGGCACGTGGAAGCTCGACGGCGGCGGGGCCATGATGAACCAGGCCGTTCACAACGTGGACCTGCTGCTCTGGCTGATGGGGCCGGCCACGCACGTCTGCGGGTTCACGGCCACGCTGGCCCACGAGCGGATCGAGGTCGAGGATACGGCCGTGGCCTGCCTGCGGTTCAAGAGCGGGGCCCTCGGCGTGATCCAGGCGACGACGAGCGTCCACCCGGGCTACCCGAAGACGATCGCCATCCACGGCGACCGCGGGTCGGCGGTGATCGAGCAGGAGGACGTGCTGCGGTGGGACTTCAACCCGCCGACGCCGGAGGACGAGAAAGTGAAGGAGCGGTTCGCCCAGAAGGTCGGGGCGAGTGGCGGGGCGAGCGACCCGGCCGCGATCTCGCACCGCGGGCACATGCTCCAGCTGAGCGACTTCGTGGACGCGATCCGCAACAACCGCACGCCGAAGGTGGACGGCCGCGAGGGCCGCAAGGCGGTGGCGACGATCTGCGCGATCTACGAGTCGGCCCGGACCGGCAAGGCGGTGGAGTTGAAATAGTGGTTTTGACGAGCCGGAAGCGTCAGCGACGGGTTCATGATAACCTCCGCCGCTGACGCTTCCGGCTCGTCAGTCAATGCCTCACCGCTCACTTCGGCAACCGCCACAGGCGGACCGTCCTGTCGAAGCTGCTCGACAGCGCCCGCTCCCCATCCGGGGAGAACACGGCGCAGTACACCAGGTCGTCGTGCCCCGGGAACGTGGCCAACGACTTGCCCGCGTCCAGGTCCCACAGCCGCATGACCCGGTCAAAGCCGCCGGCCAGCGCCCGCCGGCCGTCGGGCGAAACGGCGACGCAGCACAACATGCCGTCGTGCGCGAACCGCCGCAGCTCGCGGCCGGTATCCACGTCCCACAGCCGGACCGTGTGGTCATTGCCGCTCGACAACGCCCGGCGGCCGTCGGGCGTGAAGCACACGCCGCTGACGGCCGCCGTGTGGCCCCGCAGGACGCGGACCTCTGTGCCGGCGGCCACGTCCCATAGCCGCACGGTCGCGTCCGTGCCCCCGGACAACGCCAGCCGGCCGTCGGCCGAAAAGGCGACCGACCAGGCTTCGGGCGCGTGGCCGTCGAACCGCCGGACCTCCGTGCCGGCCTCGGCGTCCCAGAGTCGCACCGTCCCGTCCGCGCCGCCGGACAGCACCCGCTTGCCGTCCGCGGACACGGCGACGCTCCAAACCGTGCCGGCGTGGCCCGCAAACCGCCGCACCTCCCGGCCGGTGTCCACGTCCCACAGGCGGACGGTCCCGTCGGCGCTGCTGGACACGGCCCGCCGGCCGTCGGCGGTGAACGCCACGCCGACGACCCAGCCGGCGTGGCCGTCGAACCGGCGGAGTTCGCGGCCGGTGTCCACGTCCCACAGGCGGAGGGTGTTGTCCTTGCCGGCGGACAGGGCCCGCCGGCCGTCGGGGGAGAATGCGACCCGGTGGACGTGCTCCGTGTGGCCGCGGAAGGTGCGGAGTTCGCGCCGCCGCTCGATCCGCTCGACGAGCCGCCGGGCCCGCGCCCGGACTTCGGGGTCCGGGCTGCCGGCCGCGGCCTCCGCCAGCGGCCCCACCGCCGGCTCGCCGACTGCCTCGAGGGCAGCGCCCGCCGATTCCCGCTCCGCGAACCGGTCGCTGCCCAGCTGGCGGACGAGCCGGGCGACGGCGTCCGGGTCGGTCGGTTGGGCGCCGGCCGGGCCGGACAGGACGGCGGCGAACACGACGGCCGCGATGAGGGGCCGAGTCATAGTGAAATCACCCCGACTCAGGCGACTGGGGCGGGCTATGAAATCGACGGCCGACCGTCCCCGACGGATTGCCCGAACCGCGCCCATCACCGGCCGCGCTCCCAGTCGCGGACCTCGCCCGACACGATGCGGAACAGCGGGTGCGGCTCGGGCACCTTGACCGGACGCAGCGTCTTGTTGCGGGCCGGGTCGCGCACGGCTAGCTTCCGCCGCAGGTGCCGCCACTCGTAAAGCAGCTGACCGTCCGTCTCGTCGAGCACACCGCGGAACCGGCGGCCGCCGACCTTGGCGGCGTCGAAGGCGTATCCGCGGGTAGTCGCTTCGGCCAGGATGCCGGCCAGGTAAGCGGCGACGGCGGCCAGCGGGTCGGCGGCGGCCCGGAACCGGGCGAGCTGCGGATGGTGGCGGTAGCCGACCGTGCCGCCGGCGAGGACCTTCTGGGCGAGCAGGGCCTCCCGCCAGAGGGCGACCAGCCCGCGGGCGTCGAGGTAGCGGGGGTGGACGGTCCAGAGGCGCACGGGGACGGTTCTCAGCAAATGGGAGTCCGTCTTCCGCGGGCAGTATTAGTCCGCGTGGCAGACCTGGAAGACCGCGATCAGGATCGCTTCCTCCTCCAGGGCCTCGAACGCCGCGTCCCGGATTTCGTCCGCGTACCGCGAGAGCCGGGTAAAGTTCTCCCCGAACGGGAATGGCGTGTCGGTGTAAACGAGGTTGATGCGGTCCCGCATCCTTACGCCGAGCCGGGAGAGGTAGTTCCCTTCAAGGCCGCGGACCGTGGTACAGCCACCGAACGTGTACGTGAATTCCTGCTCCAGCGCGGCCAGCAAATCCTGGTAGGACTGCCGCGGTACGTCAGGCAGATAGACCTCGACCCTTGCCTTTTCGGACAGCGGCAACGAAGTCCCCCTTCCGCTTCACGAACTCCTGCATCCGCCGCAGCGACTCGTCGGCCGTAAGCTTAACCCGCTCCGGCCGGACCGCCGGGAGGGTCTTACCCTGCTTCTTGCCCTTCGCCATGACTGCTCTCCGCCGAGGGCCTATGATCCGGTCCCCATCATAGCACCCGGCGGCGACGGACTCCACGACAACGGGCGGGCACCGCCACCCGGCGGCGGCGCCGACCCGCTGTCCGCCGCTACGGCTTCGGCGGCTGCCGGTTCTGTTGCCTCTGCTGCCGCTGTTGCTGCCGCGCCTGGTTCGGCGGCCCCCACCGCGGCTTCTCCAGTTCGCTATTCCACTTGTCCCAGTCTGCCTTCAGCTCCGCGAACTTGCCCGGCTCCGCCTTCGCCAGGTCCTTCGACTCGCCGATGTCGGCGGCCAGGTTGTACAGCTCCAGCTCCTTGCCGTCGTTGTGCCGGACCAGCTTCCAGTCGCCCTTGCGGATCGCGGTTTGAGCGCCGAACCGCCAGTACAGGGCCTCGTGCGGCGTGCCCGTGTTCTTGCCCGTCAGGTACGGCATCAGGTCCACGCCGTCGAGCTTCATGCCGGCCGTCGGCGTGACGCCGGCCAGGGCCATCGCCGTCGTGTGGATGTCCAGCTGGATCACCGGCCTGTCGTACGTCACCCCGGCCGGCAGGTGGCCCTTCCACTGCACCATCCACGGCACCCGGATGCCGCCCTCCAGCGTCTGCGCCTTGTGGCCGCGGAGCACGCCGTTGCTCGACGCGTTCGCCGGCGGGCCGCCGTTGTCGGAGATGTAGAAGACGACCGTGTTCTCCTCCAGGCCCGTCTCGCCGAGCTTCGCCAGGACCGTGCCGATGGCGTCGTCCATGGCGCTGGTCATGGCGGCGTAGGTCTTCCGCCGCTTGTCGGCGATGTTCGGGAACCGGGCCAGGTACTTGTCCGTCGCCTGGAGCGGGGTGTGGACGGCGTTGAACGCCAGGTACAGGAAGAACGGCTTCTCCCCGCCCTTGTGCCGGTCGAGGTAGGCGACCGCCTCCCGGCCGAAGGCGTCGGTCAGGTACGTCTGCTCGACGATCGGGTCGGTGCCGCGGAGGACGCGGTTCTTCTTGTCACCCTCCCAGTCGATGTACGAGTGGGCCCCGCCGAGGAAGCCGTAGTACTCCTCGAACCCGCGCTTGAGCGGGTGGAACTTCGGGTCGTAGCCGAGGTGCCACTTGCCGACCATGCCGGTGGCGTACCCGGCGGCCTTGAGGCGGTCGGGCAGGGTGGTCTCGGTCAGCGGCAGGCCCATGTCGGCCGTCGCGTTGGCGGCCGGGCCGGGGTTGAACTCGTGGCCGAACCGGGGGCCGTAGCGGCCGGTCATCAGGCCGGCCCGGGTCGGCGAGCAGTACGGGCCGGAGACGTAGCCGTTGGTGCAGCGGACGCCGTTCTTGGCGATGGTGTCGATGTTGGGCGTCGGGATGTCCTTGCACCCGTAGCAGCCGATGTCGGCGTAGCCCTGGTCGTCGGCGACGATGACGAGGACGTTGGGCCGGCGTTCGGCGGCGGGTGCGGCGGCGGCGACGGACAGCGCGACGGCCGCGATGAGGAAGTGAAGGCGCATGTGAGGACTCCGGGGAGAGGGGGCGACGGAATATCGATCGGAGCCGCTTGCGGCTATGCGGGCGGTTGCTCGCATAGCCGCAAGCGGCTATTTACGAACCAGCCCCCGCGCCGCCGCGGCGACCCGGTCGGCCGAGAACCCGAACTTCTCTTGCAGCATCTTGAGCGGGGCCGACGCCCCGAACGTGTTCATCCCGATCATCGTCCCGCCCGGGCCGACGTACCGCTCCCAGCCGAACGTCGCCGCCTGTTCCACCGACACCCGGGCCGTCACCGCCGGCGGCAGCACGCCGTCCCGGTACGCCTTGTCCTGCTGCTCGAACAGCGCCCAGCACGGCATGCTCACCACCCGCGCCTTGATCCCGTCCTTCGCCAGCATCTCGAACGCGGCCACGCACAGCGAGACCTCGCTGCCGGTCGCCATCAGGATCACGTCCGGCTTGCCGCCGGGCGGGTCGGCGAGGACGTACGCCCCGCGGGCTAGCCCGGCGGCCGGGGCGAACTTCGTCCGGTCCAGGGTCGGCAGGTTTTGGCGGGAGAGCACGAGCACGGCCGGCTCGTGGTGCAGCTTCATGACCACCCGCCACGTCTCGGCCACCTCGTTGGCGTCGCACGGGCGGATGACCAGCAACCCCGGCATGGCCCGCAGCGACGCCAGGTGTTCGACCGGCTGGTGCGTCGGCCCGTCCTCGCCGACGCCGATCGAGTCGTGGGTGAAGATGTGGATGACCGGCAGCTCCATGATGGCGCTGAGCCGGATCGCCGCCCGCTCGTAGTCGCTGAAGATGAAGAACCCGGCCCCGAACGGGCGGAGCTTCACCAGGCTGATGCCGTTGAGCACCGCCCCCATGGCGTGCTCGCGGATGCCGAAGTGCATGTTCCGGCCGCCGGGGGTGTCGGCCTCCAGGTCGCCGGCCCCCTCGAACGTCAGCCGGGTCTTGGTGGACGGGGCCAGGTCGGCCGCCCCGCCGACCAGCCAGGGCACGTTCTTCGCCACGGCGTTGAGCACCTTGCCGGACGAGTCGCGGGTGGCCAGCCCCTTGGCGTCGGCCGGGAAGGTCGGGATGTCCTTGTCCCAGCCCTCGGGCAGCTGGCGGTGCTGCGTGCGGTAGAACTGGTCGGCCAGGTCGGGGTACTTCGCCCGGTACTCCTTGACCCGGGCGAACCACTCGTCGCGCAGCGCCTTGCCGCGCTTGCCGACGCGGTCGCGGAAGTGCTGGTAGACGCCGTCGGGGATGTAGAACTTCTTGTCCTCCGGCCAGCCGTAGCTCCGCTTCGCCAGCCGAATCTCCTCCTCGCCGAGCGGCTCGCCGTGGGCGGCGCTGGTGTCCTGCTTGTTCGGGGCGCCCCAGGCGATGTGGCTGTCCACGATGATGAGGGTCGGCCGGTCCTTCGTCTTGAGGAACGTGCGGAACGCCCGGCGGAGCATCTCCAGGTCGTTGGCGTCGCCGACCCGCAGCACGTCCCAGCCGTAGCCGAGGAACCGGGTGGCGGCGTCGTCGCTGCACGCCAGGGCGGTGTTGCCTTCGATGGTGATGCGGTTGTTGTCGTAGATCCAGCAGAGGTTCGCGAGCTTCAGGTGACCGGCGAGCGATGCCGCCTCCGCCGAGATCCCCTCCATCAGGCAGCCGTCGCCGCAGATGGCGTAGACGTTGA
>DASXAN010000629.1:0-2771 GCA_036406755.1 Gemmataceae bacterium | reverse complement strand
TGGTACGCCCTCCCGTTACTCCGGGCCCGGTACGTCCGCCGCACGGGCAACCTGCCGCTCGCGACCCAAGAATACGACGCGGCGTGGGCCGCGGCGTGGGCCGCCGACCGGAACGGTCTACTGGATGTGATCGCCGCCGAGCGACCGTAAACATGCCGGCCACCGATCGCGGGGCCGGGGAGGCCACGCTATGACGGTGGACGAATTGTGGGACGAGGTGAAGGCCTTGGTCGCGAAGTCGTCGCCACCCCTGGACCGGTTGCAGACCCTCGTGCAGCAACTGGCGGCCAGCCGAGAAGGGCGGGCTCGCTTCATCCAAGGGATGGACCCTAAGGAGAAGACGTCCCACAAGGGAAGGTTGTTGCGGCTCCTCCATCGCCAGATCGACGTCCGGCACGACCCGCGACCGGACTTCGACGCGAAGGAACGAGCGAACTTGATTCGACAGGCGACCGGTTTCGCCCGACAGCAGTGGACCAAAGACGCCGCGTACCTGGCTTATCTGTGGCTCCGGATTAAGACCGGTGAACGGCCTGCCGCGGCCGATGCCAAGGACGACCTGCGACAGTTGACCAAACAGCTGCAAACGCCCGAAGAGATGTTCGACCACCTTCGAGGGCTGGCGGGGTGGGAAGAGTTTCCCCGAGAGATGTGGGTGGAACTGTTGGAAGAAGCTCGGAACGCCGAGCTGTCGTCAGAGTTCCGTCCGGTGCTTGACCGCTTGGTGACGGTGGCGAAGACGGCTCCGAACACGCCGCCGCGAGCGGCCGCCCGCCGACACGCGAAGCCTGTGGACGGGGCCACCGACGTCGCGTCGAAGCCCCCACGGTCGGTCGAGCAGCAGCCGGCCGGACATGATGGACCGAGCCCCGCACCAGCAAGATCGGCGGCCGGTCCTGCACCCGCTGCCCAACCCCCCGAAGGAAGCCGGCCGACGACCCGCAACCGGCAGTCTCGCGGTGATGACGGGGCATCGCCCGATCGGACGGCGACCGCAGCTACGGTTTTCCCGGCGGAGGCACCCATCCCGGACTCCCGCGGACCCGACGCCCCGCGAGCCGAACCGGTTTCGCAGCGCCGCCACCAGGGTCACCGACCCAGCCCGGTATCGGGCGAACTGGATGGTGTCCTCCGCGAGTTGACTGCCGCCGTCCACGCCATGGCGGGGCGACTCGATCAGATCGCGTCCCGGGCCGACGGGGCCGCCTCCCTCGACCAGCGGCTGAACGAACTGGAGCGGCGGCTGGCCGGCGTCGAGAAGGCCCTGACCGAAACGCGGGCCGACGCCCAGCGGGCCCGGGAAGAGGCCGACCGACTGCGGGCCCGGGCCCGGGACTTGGAGGCGGAACTCGACGACGTCCGCCGGGACCGGGACGCCGCGACGGCCCGGTCGCAGGAGCTGGCCCGGAACCTCGCGGCGGCGACGGACCGCATCGCCACGGTCGAACGACGGGCCGACCAGAACATTCACGAGGCCTACCGGGAGCGGGACGCGGCTGTGTTGACGTTCCAGGCCCGGGTGTGGGACGCGGTCCGGGCCCAACTCGTCGACGTGACCGACTCGACCCCGGGCGAGAAATTCAACACCACCGAGGAAGAGGTGCTGACGGACCGCCTCAGGAAGATCCGCGACACCCTCCGGGAGGAAGGCATCCCGCCAGCCTAGAGCACCAGGTCATTGCAACCGGGCGAAGACATGCAAACGGCGTTTGGGATCGACTTCGGCACGACCAACACGCGGGTCGCCTACTTCGACGGCGAAACCGTGCGGGTCGTCCCGTTCACCACCCGGCGGGGGACAGTATACCAGCTCCCGACGGCGGTGGCGTACCAGCACGGAGAGCCCGTCTCCTTTGGCGTTGAGGCACGGCTCGCGACCAACGACCAGGGCACTCTTTTTCCGGAGCCCTTGAAGTGGACACTCAAGTCGTCCGGGGAGGTCGAGGTCCAAGGCGGCACCCGAGACCGGGCGGACGTGGTGGCCGACTTTCTCAAGAACCTCCGGCGGCTTGTGGCTGACAGCCTGCCGAAAGCCCCGCTCGACCGGGCGGCTGTGACCATTCCGGTTCACTACCCGCCGACGGCTCGCCTCCAATTGATCGACGCGTTCCGTCGGGCCGGGATCGAGGTGACGCACGTCTTCTTCGAGCCGATCGCCGCCATCTATGCGGGTCTCGCGGGCGAGCCGGTCTCCGGGGTCGCGGCCGTGTTCGACTGGGGCGGGGGGAGCCTGGACATTGCCACGGTCCAACTCCGGGACGGCGTCGCCCTCACACGGGAGGTTGACGGCTGGCACCGGGGCGGGACGGACTTCGACTACATGATCGCCGAGCAAGCGGTCCACGATTTTTTGGCCCGCCACCGCGACAGCCCGGCCACACACGGAAAAACCGCCGAGGACGTTCTGGAGCGGACCCAGCATGGCCGTGATCTCCGCCTCCAGGCCGAGGACGCGAAGATCCGGCTCGAACGTGAGCCGGAGGTCGCTGTTTCGTCGCTACGTTTCATGGGATTGGGAGCCTTGAACTACCGGCTGACCCGGGCGACCTTGACTGACCTGATCGCCCCGGACCTGAAGGGCGGCATGGCCCGGCTGGACCGGACCCTGACGGCGAGCGGCGTCACGCCGCGGACCCTCGCCCGGCTGTTCCTGTCGGGCGGGACGTGTCACGTCCGCGACATCCGCGAGTGGATCACCAGGCAATACGGGGAACGGCTCACGGCAACCCTGAGACTTCCCAGCCGACTTCAGGACCGACGGGCGGCCGGGG
>DASXAN010000628.1:0-2340 GCA_036406755.1 Gemmataceae bacterium | reverse complement strand
TTCGCCGGTCACCCAGGGCTCACGCCCTGGGCTAACCCTGTGCCGCCGCTTCGCGGCTGATCCATCTGTCCGTCGGGGCAGCGGTCGGTTATCCTGCGGTCCAGGGAGGGCCGCGATGACCGCCGTCCGCAACCACGCACCGCTCACCACTCATCACCCGCCGCTGCGGCATCTGCTCGGCCTGGAGGGCCTGGGCCGCCCGGCCCTGGAGCGGATCCTCGACCTGGCCGAGACGTTCGTCGGCGTCGGCGAGGCCGGCAAGCCCAAGCGGGACGACCTCAAGGGGGCCGTCGTCGCCAACCTGTTCTTCGAGCCGTCCACCCGCACCCGCACCAGCTTCGGCCTGGCCGCCCGCCGCCTCGGGGCCGACACCGTGGACTTCTCCCCCGGCGGGTCCAGCCTGTCCAAGGGCGAGTCGTTCATCGACACGGCCAAGAACATCGAGGCGATGGGCGTCAGCGCCGTGGTCGTCCGCCACAGCTCGGCCGGGGCCCCGCACCTGCTCGCCCGCCACCTGTCGGCCGGGGTCGTCAACGCCGGCGACGGGGCGCACGAGCACCCGACCCAGGCGCTGCTCGACATCTTCACCATCCGCCAGGTCCGGGGGCGGGTGGAGGGGCTGACGGTCGGGCTGGTCGGGGACATCGCCCACAGCCGGGTGGCCCGGTCGAACATCCACGGGCTGACCACGCTCGGGGCGAGGGTGATCGTCTGCGGCCCGCCGACCTTGGTGCCGGCGTGCGTGACGCAGCTCGGGGTGGAGGTGGCGCACCGGCTGGACGACATCCTGCCCCGCTGCGACGTGCTGAACCTGCTGCGGGTGCAGTTCGAGCGGCAGCGGACGGGGCTGTTCCCGTCGGTCGGGGAGTACGCCCGGCTGTTCGGCATGGACGGGCCGCGGCTGCGGAAGGCGAAGCCGGACGTGCTGCTGTTGGCGCCGGGGCCGATCAACCGCGGGGTGGAGGTGACGCCGGAGGTGGCGGACGGCCCGCACTCGGCGATCCTGCGGCAGGTGACGAACGGGCTGGCGGTGCGGATGGCGGTGCTGGCGCTGGTGTGCGGCCGGGTATGAAGAATAAAACGAACCACAGAGGCACAGAGAGCACAGAGGAAGAGCACCGAGAAGACGGCGTGCATTCCTGGCTTCAACAATGCACTCGGCTTTCTCTGTGTTCTTACCTCTGTGTGCTCTGTGCCTCTGTGGTTCGTTCTCGTTACAGCAGGTTGACCACCCGGTCGGTCAGGCCCTTCTCGCCGAGCACCACGTTCAGCTTGCCGGCCGTGGCGATCTTCTCCACCGCCTCCAGCTCCCGCAGCCGCTGCAGGGTCGGGTTCTCCGCCAGCAGCTTGGCCGCGTTCGCCTGGTGCCGCAGCGACGCCGCCTCCTCGCGGCGGGTGATGACGTTGGCCTCCGCCGCCTTGCGGGCCTCGATCACCTTGTTCATCAGCTCCTTCATGTCGCCCGGCAGGATCACGTCCCGGATGCCCAGGGCCGACACGTCCAGGCCGAACGCCGCCGCCCGCGCCCGCACCTGCTCCGTCAGGTCCCGGGCCAGGGCGTCCTTCTCGGCGAGCACGGCGTCCAGCTCCCGCACGCCGACGGCCGCCCGCAGGGCCAGCTGCGCCTCGCGGTACAGCGCCTGCTGGGCATCGTCCGTGTGCGTGACCGACCGGAGCGGGTCGGCGACCCGGTAGACGACCACGGCCGTCAGCCGCAGCGTCACCTTGTCGGCCGTCAGGATGTCCTGGCCGGGCACGTCCACGACCGTCTCCCGCCGGTCCACCCGGACCAGCCGGACGGCCGCGCCGTGCTTCCAGAATGCGTACCGGCCCGGGCCGAGCGCCTCGGCGTACCGACCGTCGAGGAACAGAAGACCCGCATGGTCGGCCGGCACGTCCTGCACGTCGAGCAGCTCGGCCGCCCGGCCGCCGCGGAGGATCGCGTCCCGCTCCGGGTGGTCGAACCGCACCGCCCGGGCGTCCACCACCTCCGTGCGGACCCGGCGGAACGTCGTCCAGAGCGCGTACAGGCCCGGCGGCAGGACGGTGGCGAACCGGCCGTCGATCCAGACCAGGCCCCGCTCGTGGTCGGCCAGGTCGAGCACGACCAGGTCGTCGCCCGGCACGCCGCTGCGGACGATCAGGTCGAGCTGCTCGTGGACCAGCCACGGCGCCCGCTGCGAGACGACGTGAACCCGCTCGCGGAAGAGCGGGTCGAACCGCAGGTACGCGCCCGGGCCGAGCAGGCCGCGGAACGTGCCGTGGCGGAACACCAGGCCGACCTCGAACGGGCGGATGCGGATGTAGCGGATCATGGGCGAAAACCTCCAAAGTTATCAC
>DASXAN010000627.1:0-2590 GCA_036406755.1 Gemmataceae bacterium | reverse complement strand
ACCGGCTGACGTCCATCAGCCGGGTGGCGTAGTCCCGGCCCTGCTGGGTGATCCGGTAGTGGGACCGGCCCTCGGTGATCTTCATCGTCTCTTCGACGAGTTCCTCGACGCACAGCTCGGTGAGGATGGCCCGCGTCAGCGCCGCGGACAGGTGCATGCGGTGGCCGAGCCAGTCGGTGGTGAACCGGGCGGTGGTGGCCGCGAGCTTGGCCGCCAGGTCGATCAGCGCCCGCTCGTCCAGCCCGGCGGCCGGGATGTCCTGCGGCGCCCGCGGGGCGATCAGGTTGCCGACCTTGCACAGCGTCGGCAGGGCCGGGTCCTTCGGGGGGGTGGGGGCGGCCTTCGCGGCGGTCGCGGCGGTCGCGGCGGTCTGGTCCATCGGTCCGTGCCTCGCTGGTTGTCACGTCGGGGCGGGAATGATGTTCTAAGGGAAATGCGGCCGGGCGGCGATTCGGGACGTGAGCTGAACGCAACGCTCAGCAGCGGCGGGGGCCGAGTGAGCTGTGAACTCCAGAAAGCCTACATGCTCCCGCCGTCTGCTGAAGCACTTTGTTCGGAGTCTGGTGTTTTGGCCCAGAACCCAAACGGCAACTCCCAGACGGACACTAACTCCACCGGGCCGCTGCCGAGGACGCGGAAATCATACGTGCCCTCTGGGACGTCCGCGATATCCCCCGCCTGAAGCTCATGCACCGACTTCCCGGCGGTGAACGAACAGGCACCCGACAGGATATACCTGCGGCCCGCCCGTGTTGATTCCGAGAATGAAGCGCCCGCCGGGTAGCGGCTTGGGCTGACGCGGAACCGCTCGGGCGGCTGATGAAGCGCTCGAACGGAATCCAGGCAAAGCGGTCCCATTCGCACAACATCCCATCGCCCAAAGCTACTCATTCGCTTCCGCCCTCCGCCGCCGAACTTGTTACTAGCTTGCACTCCCGGGATTGCCCTAGTCGTGCTCTGTGCAGCCTATCACCCCCATTGCCGGTCATGCCGCCAGTTGCATATGGTGCCGTCGTTCCAGCTTCCGCTGTGTGGCCGCCCGCCGCACGGCCCGCGTCTCACGCCCGGCGGCGCTTGGCCTTGGCCGGCTTCGGCGGGCACGCCGGCATCCCCTGCAACATGCCCCGGGCGCTGATGTCCTCGTCGATGTCCGGCCAGTGGACGCCCTCGCCGGTCCCGATGATCTCGAACCGGCGGCGCTGGGCCGGCGTCGCGTTCGCCAGCCGCCACGACCACGCCAGCGGGACGCTGACCGTCCGCCCGTCGGCCAGGTCGGCGACGATGGCGTCGTCCGTCACCTCCAGGGCGACGATGCGGGGGTCACGGCTCGCCGCAGTGCTCATCCCACGCCTCCCGAATTCGGTCCACCGCACCGACGATGATCTTCCGGATGCGGCTCAGGTCCTTCGCCGAGAAGCCGTTGTTGGACGCCAGGACGACCGGTTCCAGCCAGAACTTGCACACGGCCCGGTCCCGCCGCACGTGGACGTGCCGCGGCTCGTCACAGTCAAAGCTATAAAAGAAGAACCGATACGGACCGGGGATGCCGGGGACCGTCGGCACGGCCAACACCCTCCTTCGACTGGCAGCGGGACGCCACCGGTGCCTCCGCTCACCACCACCACCAGTGCCGCCAGTACAGCGGGGCCAGCGCCTTGACCCGCTCCGTCGCCAGCTGGTACGCCTCCTTCTTCCGCGCCCAGTCCTTCTCGTAGTACTGCCGGGTAAACTCGTCCCGGGCGGCCTTCGCGTCCGCGGCGTACTCGGTGAGCGCCTTCTGCGTGTAATCCTGCTTCGACTCGTCGTAGTTGAACACCACCTTCGACGTGATGATCTTCTTCATGAAGTAGGCCGGGATCGCCCCCGGGGCCTGGGCCGCCGGGATCGGCAGGCCCAGGCACATCTCCCCGCCCTTGCCGTACGCGAAGAGCGCCCGGGCCGAGTTCGTCACCCCGATCACCTCCGCGTCCTGGGCCATGTACGTGTCGCCCGGGTTGTCGGTCATCTTGACGAAGCTGCCCGACGACCGGTCGAACCGGAAGTACGTCAGGGCCGACTCGAACTCGCCGGTCGCCTCGTTGTAGGCGAAGATGCCGTCCCCCGTCTGGAACGCCTGCACGTCCTTGATGTCGAACCGGCTCGGCTTGGCCCCGGCATTCGGGTTGGTCTGGAGCGTCACCTCCGTCCCGCTGATGCCCAGCAGCACGCCGGTGTAGTAGATGCCGTTCCGCTTCATCACCACGTCCATCTTCATCCCCGGCTCGACCCGCGGGCCGGCCTTCTGGGCGTTGCCGTTGCCGTTCCCCGCTGGCGGCGGGACTGCCGGCCCGCCCGGGGCCGGTTTGGCCGTGAGTCGTTGGTTCAGGTCGTCCAGGGACGCGCCGAAGTCCTTCTTGAGCTGTTCCATGCCGCCGCGGAGCTTCGCCGCCTCGCGCTCGATCGTCTGCCGGGCCACGTCGCCGACCTTGGCCAGGGTGTCGCGCTGCTCGGCCAGCTGCTGATCGATCTTGCCGAAGCGGTCGACCGTCTGCTGGACGACGGTCTGGACCTTCCTGCCGATTTCATCCACGCCCTTCTTCGTGTCGTCCAG
>DASXAN010000626.1:0-1924 GCA_036406755.1 Gemmataceae bacterium | reverse complement strand
CTGCGGCAGTTCCGCGAGACGCCGGTCGAACAGGTCGGGGCATTCCGGCAAATCCTGCGACTGGGCCGGCTGCCGTGGCCGGCCCGGCGGTTCGTGTTCTGGCAGACGCTGACGCTGAGCGGGTTCAAGCGGGCCAAGCGGTTCGGGACGTTCATGGTGTCTAGCCAGGGCGGGCTCGGGGCCGATCAGGAGCACCCGATCGCGCCGGTGACAACGTACCTGACGTTCGGCCCGATCCGCGAGGGGCGGGTGACGGCCCGGCTGATCTACGACCACCGGGTGATGGACGGGCGGGACATTGCGCGGGCGCTGGTGGACCTGGAGGCTGCCGTGAATGGCGAAGTGGTCGCCGAGTTGCAAGCGCCGCCGCTCGCGGCTTAGCGACCGCCCGCTAAGCCGCGAGCGGCTCGGCCGCCGCGGGCTTGCGACCGCGGAGCAGGAACGCCTGCCCCGCGAAGCTCACCCGGCTCTCGACGGCGGCATAGCCGACCGCCGCCAGCTTCGCGGCGATCTCCGGCAGCGGCAGGTAGTGGAACCGGCCGCGGCGGGCCTCGCGCTTCAGCCACCCGCCGTACTTCCAGATCCGCCACGCCTTGAGCAGGAACTTCTGCGGTCGGCGGGACCGCCAGATGCCGTGGAGCGCCGCCCGGGCGACCGTCCCCCACGCCGGCTCCGGCACGTTCACCGAGAACACGAACCGCCCGCCCGGCTTGAGCACGCGGAACACCTCGGCGAGGACGCGATCGTACGCCGCCCGCGTCCACCGGCCCTCGGCCTCCGAATAGGACTCGGCGTAGGAGATCGCCAGCCCGGAGACGACGCCGTCGAAGTGCCCGGCCGGCCAGGACGCCAGGCCGTTACTGAAGTCTGCGGCGACGAACCGGACGCGGTCGCGCTCGTCCGGGGCCAGGCCGGCGCGGAAGCGGTCAAAGGCCTCGGCGTTGGCGGCGGCACAGTCCAGGCCGACGACCTCGGCGGCCCGGCTTTCGGTGGCGGCCCAGATGGCGCGGGTGAGCCGGCCGGCGCCGCAGCCCAGGTCCAGCCACCGCTCGCCCGGCCGGGCGTCGAGCCAGGCCAGGGTGTGGGCGAACAGTTCCTGGTACGGCGGCAGTTCGTGCTGGCCCCAGAACGCCTTGGCGCACTTGGCGTCGGGCCAGTAGTTGACGGAGCGGGCTGACATCGGGCCGGCCTCCTTGCCGGATGACGGGGGGCCGTATCATCGCGGCCCGAGGCGGGACGGTCAATCCCGGTTACCCGCCCACCGGCGGCAAATCCCGCAGGTCCCGTAGGCCGAACGTCTGCAGGAACTTCTTCGTCGTCCCGTATAGCACCGGCCGGCCGAGTGAGTCGTCCCGGCCGGCGATCCGCACCAGTCCCCGCTCCATCAATTGCCGCAGTGCCTCCCCGCAGTGCACCCCGCGGACCGCCTCCAGGTCGGCCCGCATGATCGGCTGTCGGTAGGCCACGATCGCCAGCGTCTCCAGCAGGGCCCCGGTCAGCTTCGGCTCGCCGGCCGTCTGCCGCAGCCGCACCAGCCACGGGTGGAACTCCGGCCGGGTCAGCAGTTGATAACCGCCGGCCAGCTCCTCGACGCGGAACGCCGACCCCTCGGCCGCGAGCAGGTCGCGGAGCCGCTCGACCAGCCGGCGCGCGTCGGCGGCGTCGGCCAGCTCGGCCAGGGCAGCCAGCCGGCGGGCGGCCAGCGGCTCCTCGGCGGCGAACAGGACCGCCTCCAGCCGGGCCAACCGGGCGTCGCGGACGTCGGGGCCGGCGACGGCCGGCTCGGCGGCGGCCGGGCGGCGCGGCCAGCGGGGCGGGCGGTGGTCCGCCGGCAGGCAGTCGGACCGGCGGCGGGCGAGGGGGCCGTACAGTTTCGTCCGGGACATGTACTCCCCCGTTTAGCCGCGAGGCTCCGCCGAGCGCG
>DASXAN010000625.1:0-3474 GCA_036406755.1 Gemmataceae bacterium | reverse complement strand
CATTTCGAGTCGGACTGCTTCGCCTCTTCGCTGCCCTCAAAGACGGCCAGCTCTTCGTGAAGGCGAGCGATCAGCTTGCGGATGCCGGCTTTCGTGAAGCCCTTCGACCCGATCGGGTGAGCCTGCTGGAGCCGTTCCAATCGCTCCTCGAGGGCACGGATTTCCTCCTGTGCCTTGCGGTAGTCCGTCGCGTTCTCGATCATAGTTCGATCTCCACGAGGCCCTTGCGCCGACCGTCGGCCTCCCGGGTGCGACTGAAGAACTCAACCCATTCGTCCCAATCGGCTTGGTCCTCGGCCGCGAAAATCTCTTCCGGCCGGCGGGTGAGCAGCATGCCCTCGAGTTCCAACGCCGGTTCGGCCCCCACCTCGATTTGCTGTTCGAAATCGGCCGGGAGGAGAATAACCGCGTCAACGTCACGTGGCTCCGCCTGAGTAGTGATAAAGCTCCCATCGACCAGTAGGCGTCGGCCGCCGATGTGTCGGGCCAACTCCACCCAGCGCCGGAGGCGAAGGGCCAACCGCCGGCGGCGCGGGGTCGATGCGCCGAATCGAAACGTGACCTCGGCCACCGAGGCCAAGTACAACCCTTCCGGCAAGTAACCGTCGGCCCGGAACGGTGGGATCGCCGACTCGTGCGGGTCCATCCGAACTCCTTGACCGCCCTTCTCGTCGCGGAAACTGGCGCGCGGCGGGCAATTGTACCACGCAGCGCTATCCTGGCCCCCCCGCCGCTTCCAGCAGCTCCACGATCTGCTCCACCTGCCCCGGGTCGTTGAACACCCGCCGCGCCGCCCGCAGCCGCTCCTGCCAGTACAGCCGCAGGTACTCCCGCGCGTCCTCGCCCCCGCCCAGCTCCCGCCGCATCTCGTCCAGCTCCGCCTGCTCCTCCGGGCTCAGCCGCAACTGGTCGTTCTCGTCCAGCGACGGCGACTTCCGCGGCCGGTACCCGCTCGCCCGCAGCCGGGCCAGCTTGCGGCGGGCGTAGTCCAACGCCGTCAGGCCGGACACGTCCGTCACTGTCGGGTCGGCCCCGCGGCCCAGCAGCGCCCGCACCGTCGCCGCGCTGGGGCTGGAGCCGCGGACGTTGGCGATCAGCGGCGTGCGGCCCTTGGCGGAGGCGCAGTTCGGGTCGATGCCCCAGGACAGCCGCTCGGCCACCAGGTCGGCGTCGCCCCGCTGGGCGGCCAGGTACAACAGCTTCTCGAACCGCCGGCGGTACCGCGGGTCGCCGGCCATGTCGCGGAAGTCGGCCATGTTGGCGATTGTATCCGCCGGCGGGGGTTACTGTGTTTCCAAAAACCGCCGGTGCAGCTCGGTGAGCGGCTCCAGGTCGAAATCGTCCGCCTTGCGGATGGCGTCCAGGTATTCGCCGCGCACCGGGCTGCTTTCCCCCACGGCCTCCTCGGGCCATGCGACGATCGGGCTGCCGTGCTGCTTGAGCCAGACGTTCGAGAGTAGGCGGGACCAGCGGCCGTTGCCGTTCGGGAACGGATGAATCTGGACCGCCCGGTGGTGCAGCCAAACGGCCTGGTCGAGGAGGGTGTAGTCGGCCGACAGCGGCTGCGTCCGCAGGCTTTCCACCAGGTCGTAGAGCGACGTTTCGACGTGGGCCGGGTCGATCCCGATCGTGAGGTCTGTCGTGCGGAGCCGGCCGGCCCAGCCCCACACGTCGCCGAACATCTCCTTGTGGAGTTTCTTGACCCACGTCAGGTCGAACGGGGCGAGGCGGCGGGACGGGGTCCGCGAAAGGTATTTGACGACCGCCTTCAGGACGTTCCTGGCTTCGTATTCGTTCAGCTCGCGGCGGAGCGTCAGGCCTTTGATCTTGAGTTCGGAAACGTCGTCGATCGGCGTCTCGCCCGGAATCGTTGGTCCGAACGTCATCTAGCTGCTCCAGAGGTTGCGCGGCGGCCCGGCGAGCAGTTCGTGGGCGGTTTGCCGCACCATCATCTCCAGCTCCGGCGGGGCGACGGCCTGGGACTCCAGTCCAGACGTCCCCTGTACCAGGCCGACGAGCCGGCGGGCCTTCTTCTCGGCCTGAGCTTCTTTGACCTCCTGTGCCGTGGCCGTAGGCTGGAACACGACCGCCAGGGCCAGAGCCTGCGCGATCGCGCTCACCTTTCCGAAGCTCGCGTGCGGATCCTTGCTAGAGAGGATGCGGACCACGGTCGGCATCGAAATCCCGCTCCGCTTGGCGAGGGTTTTGTAGGTCATCCTAAGTTCCTTCCTCCGCCTATTCAGCGCCTCGAATTGGACGATCATAGCTCATCCTCCCGTCGAAATCATAATCATATAAGACAAAAAATCAAATCAATTTTCGATCGCATAAGATTAAAAT
Organism: Gemmataceae bacterium; assembly: GCA_036406755.1. Taxonomy (GTDB): domain Bacteria; phylum Planctomycetota; class Planctomycetia; order Gemmatales; family Gemmataceae; genus DASXAN01. The sequence continues at coordinate 1,134 of DASXAN010000625.1, read as the reverse complement.
ACTTCAGATTCCATTGCTGGAACCACTCGCTCAGAGAGGTTCTATGCCAGCCGCCACTGACCTCGACTTCTGAACAAATATACCGTACTCTCCGCACCGGATCGCATCAGCCCGGGCGAGCCAGTTGTTGCTTTTCGCCCGGGCTCGGCACTTCGAGGGGACATTGACATGTCCTGGCAAACCCGCCACGGAATCGTCCTGACTCAGCCTCCCCGACTCGCCAGCCGGCGGTGTCCCAAAATGTCCCAATTTGTCACCCCAGAAAAAGATGTTCTTCCGCCGGCCGTGGCCCGCCACGGCCGCCAGCCGGAGCAACTCTGGGCGGCACACGTACTTGCGAGTTTCCGAAAAAATCTCCCTGCCGCTGTCGATCTTGCTTCCCCTTGTTCGACGCGTCGGTAGAGCCTAAGGTCGGCCGGTCCAAACGGACCGGGGCCCCGGCTCCCAACCCCGAAGGAGATCGACGATGCGCGTCCTGGTCGTGGTCAAGGCGAACAAGGATTCCGAAGCCGGCGTCATGCCCAGCACCGAAATCCTGACAGAAATGGGCAAGTTCAACGAACAACTGGTGAACGCAGGCATCATGCTCGCCGGCGAGGGGCTGCACCCCAGCTCCCGGGGCAAGCGGGTCCGGTTCGACGGGGCCAGGCGGACCGTCATCGACGGGCCGTTCGCCGAGACCAAGGAGCTGATCGCCGGCTTCTGGATCTGGCAGGTGAAGTCGATGGACGAGGCCCTCGAGTGGCTCAAGCGGGCCCCGTTCGACGGCGGGGCCGAGGTCGAAATCCGCCCCGTGTTCGAGGCCGCCGACTTCGGCGCCGAGCTGACCCCCGAACTCCGCGAGCAGGAGGAACGCCTCCGCGCCCGGGCCGAGAAGAACAAGTGAACCCCCGTCGCGCCGGCCCGCCGGGCCGGCCACAACAAGGAGATTCCCGTCATGACCGTTGCCTACGTGTCGCTCGACGACGTCCACGAAGACCTGGCCCGCCGGCTGGCGCGGGCCCGGGGCCTGGAGCTGGCCGCCCTCTGGCCGACCGACGCCGACCCGACCGGCCAGTTCCCGGTCGTCATTTACGACCTGGACTTCCTGCCGGCCGAGCACCGCGACCGGTTCCTGCGGCGGTCGGCGGAGGG
>DASXAN010000624.1:0-10267 GCA_036406755.1 Gemmataceae bacterium | reverse complement strand
CGTTGAGCCAGTCGTAGGTGGCCCGGAACCCCCAGTCCTTGTCGCCGACGAACACCGCCTGGAGCGCGTCCCACCGGGTGCCGTTGGTCTGGAAGCCGAGCGACGTGCGGCCGTGGTACTCGAACCCCTGGTATCGCGGCGAGTCCAGCGTGGCGATGTCCAGGAAGGCGAACCCGGGGCCGTACAGGGCGGTGTACGGGCCCTTGACGATGATGATGTCGCGGACCGTTCCGGGGTCGAACTTGGCCACGGCCGTGTCCAGGTCCTGGCGGGCGGGGAAGTACAGGGCCTCGTCGCCGAGGGTGAGGTACTGGCCGACCCGGTAGCCGCGGATGCGGGGGTCGCTGATGACGGCGTTGCGCCGCTGCACGTCCACGCCGGCGGCGGACGGCGACTTGGACAGCAGCTCGCCCAGGTCGGGGGCGTTGAGCACCGGGGCGGCTTGGCCGCCGGCCAGCGGGACGGACGCCGCGACCGGGTCCACCGACTGGACCGGGGCGCGGGCGCTGACGTCGGTGCCCAGGGCGGCCGCCGCAGCGGGCGACGGGGCCGCCCCGCCCAGCGCTGAGGCACTGACCGACGGGGCGAACGCGCCCGGGGCACTCAGCCCGGCCTCGGACGGCGGGGCGGAGAGTGCGGACCCGGCCGACGGCGGCTGCGACGAGGGTGGGGGCTGCGACGAGGGTGGGGGCTGCGACGATGGCGGCGGCTGCGACGACGGCGGCGGCTGCCTGACGAGGGTCGCGCCGGGCAGGGCGGTCACGGCCTGCGGGGCGCGGGCGTCCTGGCCGCGGGCCGGCTCCCCCAGCCAGGAGGTCAACACCAGGCTGGGCGCCAGGACCAACTGACAGACCTTACGGCGTCGGCGCATGAGAGCGGCCCTCCGTGGCCGAAGTCGCCCGACTGGCCCCCCGGGGCGCGGGGCGGGCGCACTGTCTCCGCGGGCGCGCGGCCCGCGCCGCCCGCCCCGTGCGCGGGGGCGGTTCGTCCCCCCGCCCACGGCGGGCTGTTACAACCCTTATTCTCGGCACAACTGGGCCGCGAACATTCGCCCCAGTCTGCGGAATTGCTACGGAAGGTAAGACCGGCCTTTAGGCAGGACCGGCAAAAGCGGTCTTCCCGCTAAGGCGAGGCAGGTTGTTTCCGCCCGGCCAGGTCCTTGCGGAGTTGCGCCACCTGGTCGCGGTACCGCTCGGCCGCGGCGAACCGCAGCCGGGCGTCCAGGTCGGTCGCCGGCGTGTCGGCCAGCGCCCACTGCCACGCCCACAGGCCCTTCTCCGCCGCCGCCACCCGCCGCCGCGCCTCGGCCAGGCTGGCGGGGTTGGCGTCCCGGGCCAGCGCCTCGGCCAGGGCCCAGTCCCACTTCCAGACGTCCGGGTCGCCGGGGTTCTGCTGGATGGCTTTCTCGAGGACGACCTTCGCCTCCTTCTCCAGCCCCTGCCGCTCGTCCTCGACCTTCTTCACGTACCGCGGCCGCTCCGCCAGCGGCATTTCGTTGTCCCCCTCGCGGTAGTACCGGGTCGCCTCCTCCAGGATGCGGGCCTCCTTGGCCAGCCGGTCCGGCGTCTCGGCCGGCTGGGCGGCCCGCGCCGCCAGCAGCCGGGGGACACCGCCCTCGGCCGCCACCTGCAGCTTCCAGTACCAGGCGTAGGGGTGGTCGGGGGCCAGCTCCGCCGCCCGGCGATAGCGGTCCACGCACTCCTCGCCGTACCGCCGCTTCTTGGCCTGGTCCGTCGCGCCGCGGAGCAGTTCGACCCGGCACCGGCCGGCGGCGGCATAGGCGTCCGCCTGCACCTTCAGGTCCAGGCCGGCGTCCCCGGCCGCCCGGGCGGCGACGTCCATCGCCCGGCCGGCGGCGTCCCAGTCGACCCCGCCGGGCAGCTTCCCGCCGGAGTACCACCCGGCCAGCCGCAGGCCGACCTCGTACTGGTCGGCCTTGTCCGCCGGCCCGCCGTCGGTCAGGCCCGGCTCCAGCGCCTGGACGATCTCCTTGACCGCCTCGGGCGTGTACCCCTTCAGGCCGGCCTCGATGTCCCGGGCCGAGCCCTCCCAGAGGGCTGCCGACACGGGGCTGTACCGCCGCAGCTCACCGGCCGCGTCCTTGGCCTGCCGCAGGTACTCCCGCGCCTTCGCCTTGTCCCGGGTGAGGACCGCCTGGGCCAGCCGCAACGGCAGCGCGCACCGGGCCACGCCGACCAGCCGGCCCCACGCCCGGCCCGCCTCGGGGCTGCGGGCGGTGATCGCCGCGGCCTGGTCGAACTCCTTCTCCGCCTGGCCGGCCGCGGCCGCCGCGGCCACGCCGCGGTTGCCCGCCCGGGCGAAGTCCGCCCGCAGGACGTGAACCTGGCCGAGGAAGTAGTGCGCCTCCGCCGCCAGGTCCGGGGTCGGCGGGCTGGCCGCGTCGAGCTTGCCGGCGGCCTCGCCCAGGTTCTTCTCCGCGAACCCCAGCCACTGCTCCGCGCCGGCCCGCGCGGCCGCCGGGGCCTTCTCCGCCCGCCGGTACCAGCACCGGCCGCACGCCAGCCACGGCCGCGCCTCGCCCGGCAGGAAGGACAGCGGCTTGGCCGCCTCGAACGCCTTGTCCGCGGTGTCGAACGAGTCGGCCTCGCCCAGGAAGTAGGCCACATCCTCGCACGCGTTGCCCAGCGCCAGCTGCCCCTCGAAGTACTTCGGGTCCCGCTCCGTGAGGGCCTCGGCGTACTTGACCGCGTCGTGCAGCGACCGCTGCTTCTCGTCCGGGTCGGTGGTGAAGTTGCCCAGCAGCAGGCAGGCCCCGCTCCAGCTCTGGTACAGGTACCGCACGTCCTCGACGGCGGCGGCCGCCCCGCCGAGGCCGTCGGCCGTCTGGAACTCCTTCACCGCGTCCCGCAGGTCGGCGAGCTGCTTGGGGCGGTCCGACTCGGACACGGCCCGCTGGTGCAAGAGCCGCCCGCGGAGGACGTGGCCGCCGGCGTACGCCGGCTCCTTGTCGATCGCCCGCTGGGCCTCGGCCAGCAGCGCCGCCGTGGACACCGCGGCCCCGCGGCCGGTCCGCTGCAAGCTGGCGAACGCCCGCTGGACGATGTACTCGGCCCGCCCGTCCAGCCGCTCGGCCTCGGCGTACAGGTTCTGCACCTTGGCCCACGGGTCGGTCGTGGCCAGGAGTTTGGCCCACGTCCGCGGGTCGTTCTGGATCACCCGGGCCACGTCGGCCAGCAGGCGGGCGCGGCGGACCGCCTCCGCCCCGGCCGGCGGGCGGGCGGCGGCCGCGGTCAGCGGCTGGCCGACAACCCGGTTGATGAGTTCGGCCGGCACGTCCTTCGGGTGGTCGCGGTGCAGGCGGACCAGGGCGGCGTCGGTGTCGAGCTTGGCCAGCCGGCCGGCGGCGGAGTCGTCCTGGGCGGCCGCCCGGACCATCAGGATGGCGAACGCGTCCCGCGGCGACAGGTCTTTGCGGGCGTCGGCGGTGGCGAACGTCTCGGCCGCCTGCCGGGCCGCCGCCTTGTCGCCGGCCGTCCACGCGGCCAGGGCCAGATTGAGTCGTGCGGCCGGCGACAGACCGCCGGGGGCCAGTCGCCCGGCCGCCTTCAGCCACGCCACCGCCGACTTGGCCGCGTCGGCCGACTTGAACGGTTGGTCCGGGTCCGGCTGGCGGAGCTGCCGGGCCGCCCCCTCAAGGACGGCGGCGGTCGCCGCCGTGCGGCGCGGGGACCGGAGGGCCGGCGACGGCTGGCCCGCCTCGGGGTAGGCGGCGAGCATCAGCCCGGCCGCGGAGCGGTCCTTCCGCCGCTCCCACGCCAGCCGGGCCTGGGCGTAAGGCCGGTAGCCGCCGGTCGGGTCGGCGGCCGGCGACTCGCCGACCGCCCGCTGCACGGCGTCCAGATCGGCGTCCGGCGGCGGGGCCTTGGCGGCCACCAGTTCGGCCGCGGCCTCCGCGCGGCAGGCGTCCACCCACGGGCCGGCCGCGGTCGGCGGGTCGCCCGCCGCCTTCTGGCAGGCGTCGAACAGCCGGCCCCAGTCGGTCGCGGCCCCGAGCGTCGGGACGATGCCCTTGATCTTGTCCCCGAGCACGCGCCGGTACGCCTCGCGGACCTGGCGGGCCTCCGGGTCGCCCTCCGGGGCGAGGGCGGCGATGCCGGCGGCCAGCCGGGAGACGCCGTCCTCGCTCGGGGCGGCCTCGGCCGCCTTCGCCAGCGTGTCCACCGCGTCATGCAGTGTGGTCGCCCGCCGGAGCACGTCATTCCCCGGCGGCAGGCCCAGCGCTTGAAGCGCGTCCAGCTTCGCGCGGCTACCGGCGTAGTCGCCGGCCGCGAGCCGGTCGGTCGCCGCAGCGAGCGCGTCCCGTGCCCGCCGTTCCTTAGCCGCCCGGTCGTCACCGCCGCCGGGCACCGTCCCCTGGAGCTGCTTGCGGATGTCGTCGGCCCGGCTGCGGACGTCGGCCGCGTACCGCCCGGCTGCGGCCGAGACGTCGGTCGCGGTCACGATCCGGTCGTACTCCTGCAACTTCGCCGCGTCGGACGGCAGGCCGTCGGCGTAGGACCGCCACGCCGGGATGAGCCGCTTGTACTGGTCGGCCGCCCACGCCTCCCACGCCGGCTTGTCGGCCTCGGTGGCGGCGGCCTCGGCGACGAGCCGGGCCGCCCGGCCGTAGTGGTTGTCTCGCATCTGGGCGGTCACCTCGCCGGCCAGCGTCTGCTGCCGCTCGGCGACGGACGCCCCACCGCTGCCGCCGTTACTACTGCCGCCGCCGCCGCCACCGGCCCCGCTCTCGCCCCGGTGGGTGAACCAGTACACGCCGCCGCCCGCGACGGCGAACAGCAGCGCGACGGCCGCGACGATGCCGGCCACCTTGCCGCCGCCGCCGCCGGTCTTGGTCGCCGTCTCTTGCCGCCAGTCCTTCTTGTGGGACGGCTCCCGGTCGGTATCCCGGTTCGCCTGCGGGACGCTGGAGGTCGTCTCCATGATCCCGTGCGGCAGGCTTTGCGGCCGCCGCACGTCCGGCGGCAGCTCGAACTCCCCGCTGGACGGGTGCGGCGGGGCGGCCGTAGTGGGGCCGCTGGGTGACGCGGCCGGCAAGCCTTCCAGCCGGATCGTGCCGGACGCGGACCGGTCGTCGGGCGCTGCCGGGGCGGTCGTCCCGCCGGACCCGGTCGCCGCCCCCTGGGCGTACACCGGCGGCGGGGCCGACGACGGCCGGGCCGTCTCCGCCCCCGGCCACCGCGGGCCGGTCGCGGCCGTGGTCGAACCCGTCCCCGCGAACGGGCCGGACGGGGTGGACGACGTCCCCGGCCGGGACAGGCCGACGGCCGCCCCGAGGGCCTCGGCGAACTCCGTGCACGACCCGTACCGGGCCTCCGGGTCCAGCGCCGTGGCCCGCTTCAGCACCACCTGCTCGCCGTCCCCGACGCCGGCGAAGTCGAGCGCCCCGGCGGCGTGGGCCTGCATCAGCTGGATGGGCCCGAGCCCGTCCTCGAACGGCAGCCGCCCGACCCGCAGCCGGTAGTAGGTCAGCGCCAGCGAGTACTGGTCTGTCCACCGGGTGACCTTGTTGCGGAACATCTCCGGGGCGGCGTACGCCAGCGTCATGCCGACGCTGCCGGCGTTGATCGCCCCGCTGGCCCCCTCGACGATCTTGGCCAGCCCGAAGTCGCTCACCTTCACCCGCCCGTCCCGGGTGAGCAGGATGTTCTCCGGCTTGATGTCCCGGTGGATGATGGCGTGGTCCTGGAAGTTCAGGTAGTCGATCGCCTCGGCCGCCTGGCGGACGCACACCGCCAGCTCCTTGACCGGGATGCCGGCCTGCCCCTGGTCGTAGCACTCCTGCCACCGCTGGAGCAGGTTCTTCGCCGCCAGGTCGGTGGCCACCACCAACGCGCTGGACTTCGGCGCCCCCGGCTGGCCGATCTGGTCGTCCGGGATCACCGACCCGTCGGCCGCCAAGAGCCAGTACGCCTGCAACCGGATGAGGCGGTCGTGGTCCAGGTCGCGGATCACGTCCAGGGACTTCAGCTCCTGCTTGCCCTGGACGGCGTCCAGGTTGCGGACGATCTTCAGGGCGCACTTGGTGTTGCCCGCCATCCGGGCTTCCCACACCTCGCCGTACCCGCCGCGGCCGAGCAGCTTGACCAGCCAGTGGCCCGGCACCAGCTGCTCCCCCTGGCGGATCAGGTCCTCGAGGACCGCCGGCTTGGCGACGACGGTCGGCCCGGACCCGCCCGGGGCCGACCCGGACCGGTACACGCCCGACGGCGGCCCGGACCCCGGGGCGATGACCGGGGTGGACAGCGGCGTGGGGAACTTGGTCGGGGTGATCGCCTCCCGCAGGGCGCGGACCATCTCGATGGTGTGCGGGTACCGCTGGTCCGGGCGGCTGTGGGTGGCCCGGCGGAGGATGTCCTGCTCCTGCGGCGTCACCAGCGAGAAGTCGAGCTGGCCGGTGATGTGGGCGTGCCAGGCCTGCGACTCCTCGAACGGCAGCCGCCCGGTCCGCAGCTCGTAGTAGGAGATGGCCAGCGAGTACTGGTCGGTGCCGGGGCTGGGCTTGCCGGCCATCAGCTCCGGAGCCATGTACGCCGGGGTGCCGGCGGCGGCCGTCTTGCGGGCGTCGGTCGTCAGCGCCCGGGCCAGGCCGTAGTCGCACACCTGCACGTCGTTGCCGACGACCAGCAGGTTGCCCGGCTTGATGTCGCAGTGCTGGATGGCCGACGGCGGCCCGGCCCCAAGGTTGTGCGTCGGCTGGTTCAGGTAGTCGATCGCCCGGGCCGACCCGAACAGGTACTCCAATAGCTCCTCGACGGGTAACCCGGCGAGTTCGGTCCCGTTCAGCTCCTGCAACTTGGTGATCAGCGCCGCCTCGGCGTCCGGCAGGGCGTGCTTCGCGACGAACGCCGCCTTGGTCTCGTCCAGCCGCTGGGCCAGGCTCTTTTCGCCCAGGCCCATGGCGATGATCAGTTCGGAGGAGCGGCCGCGGAGGTTGACCGAGTCCTGGGCGGCGCTGTCGAGGAAGTTGCCGTACTCGTCCTTCAGCCAGAAGGCGTAGATCGGGATGAGGTTGGGGTGGCGGAGCTTCTTGACCAGGCCGACGGCCCGGAACTCCTTGAGGCCCTGGCCCTGAAGGTTGATGATCTTCAGCGCGATCTCGACGTCCCCGGGGCTCTTGGCGACCCAGACGGTCCCGTAGCCGCCGGCCCCCAAGAAGCGGGTGATCTGATAGCCGGGGACCGGCTCGTCGCCCACCCTGTACTCACGCATCACGGGCCTCCCCCCGCGCCGCCACCGGGCCGCGTCGCCCGCGGCCGAAACCCCTCTCTGCGCCGTATGTTATTCAGCATACCCTGCCGCGCGGCCGATTGGCAACCCGCCGGGACAAAGTGGGGACGGCCGCGGCCGCCGGGAACCGGGGACCCGGGTCGTCGGCGCGGGAGGGCGTCCACCTGCCGGAGCGCAGGCCGGCCGGGCGGTGTTACACCTTGGGGGCTCTGCCCACCTTCCACGGAGTCCGACCATGCCACAGAAGCCGGACCGACCGACCCGGTCGGCGTCGGGGTACGACCTGGCCCCGCTGCCGCAGGCCGAACGGGCCGCCCGCATCGCCATGCTCACCCCCGAGGAGGCGCGGGTGATCCTGCACCAGGGGACGGAACGGCCGTTCTGCGGGACGCTGCTCAACAACAAGTCGGCGGGCGTGTACCGCTGCCGGCTATGCGGCCTGCCGCTGTTCCGGTCGGGGGCCAAGTTCGAGTCCGGTACCGGCTGGCCGAGCTTCACCACCCCGTTCGACCCGGACCACATCGCGGAACTGGTGGACGACAGCCACGGCATGGTGCGGACGGAGGTCCGCTGCCGGCGGTGCGACGCCCACCTGGGCCACGTGTTCGACGACGGCCCGCCGCCGACGGGCAAGCGGTACTGCCTGAACTCGGCCGCGCTGGAGTTCGTGTCCGCCGACCGGCCGACGGACGAGCTGCCGAAGCGGTGACGGGGAGGGCCCGGCCGCTAAAAGTACATGCCGGGGTCTTCGTCCCGGACACCGGGAAGTTGCTTCACCGCGGCCAGCACGTCCGGCTCCTTCGCGAACACGTCGAACGCGGTGCCGTCCACGGCCACGATGGCCGCTTCGGCGCGGCTGTTCGGAAACAGCCGTAGGTTGAGGTCGGCCGCACCGGCGGTCCGGCGGTCTACGTCGGCCGGGAACGCCAGAAACTCGCCCTCGATGGTTTGGTAGACCGTGCGGGCGCGGCGCACCAATTCGTCGGACGCGAGCCAGTACCCCGACGGGCCCGCCGCCTCGACCCGTCGGCATGTTTCCTCGGCGTCTCGCCCGAGCCAGTCCAAGTGCCTCACGCACCAGACCCAGCGGGCGAGCCACGGACCGAGGCAAGACAGGATGTCCTTCACGTCGACCCCGAGCGACCGGGCCGGGTCCGGGCGGACGGAGACGATCGAGACGTGTTGCGTTCGCATCGGCGTGTCCCTACGGATAGGGAACCGGGGTTCGATCGCGCCAGTAGCCGGCGGCCGGGTTGGCCGGGTCCACCGGGTGCCACGGGTGTTGGTGCGGCGGGCCGGGGTGCCCGGGCCGCACGTTCCCGTTCGGGTACGTCGGGTTCGTGAAGTCGATGTCCCGGACCGGGACGTTGCCCACGCCGAATTCCCGACCCTGATAGACTCGGCCATGGACGCGGTCCCACCGCAGGACCGTGTGGGGCGTGCCGTTGGCGACGGGGTCGAAACTGGCGGCCGGGTTTCCGAGCCGGGGCGGCTGCTGACCGTCGTAGACCCGCGTCCCATCAGCGTACACGGACCGAACCAGCGGCGGATTGCCGCTCCCAATTCCGCCGTGAGACACCGCCATTGCCTCTTCGGGCCACGAAGTCCGTATGCGGCCGTTTCACCCTTCCATTGTACAACCAGAATCGTCAGCCGTCGTTCGCACCCACAGGACCGCGGGGCAGGAGGTGACTCGTGGGCCGACTGGCCGCTCTGATCGTCGCCGTAGTGGTCGCCGCCGCCCGGGCCGCCGAGCCGCTGCCGACGCCGGCCGAAGTCACGGCGGCCAAGCTCGACCTGTGGGGCGAGGCCGCCCTCCGCCAGCCCGGCGGGCCGTCCTACGAGTTCTTCGCCAAGCTCCTCCCGCCCCTGCGGTACGTGGACGCCGACTTCCGCCACTACCCCATCGTCCTCAGCGCCCCGAGCGCCCCGGTGAAGGCCCGCCTCGTCAGCAACGGCAGCGCCATCAATGCCCTTGCCCGCCAGCCGAACTGGGTCACCGAGGCCGGCACCCCCGTTCACGTCCGCGTCGGTCCGGGGCACGAGCCGTTCGGCGGCGACCTCAGCCGCCTCGACGGGCCGCACACCGCCGACGGCTGGCTGCCGATCGTCCGCCTCCGGTACGACCATGGTGGCGATTCTTACGGCGAGGAAGTGTTCGCGGCCGTGGACGAACCGCTCGCTGCGGCCGGGGCGGTTGTGTGTAGGTTCGACTTCCCCGCCGCCGGCCGCGGCCGGATTGACCTACGGTTCGACCACGGCTACGAGGTGCTGACCGGCCGCGGCGGCGCCGTCCGCGACAAGGCCGGCAAGGTGCTGGCCGCGTTCGACGACAACTGGGAGTGGAATCCGGCCCGCGGCTGGCTCATCAGCAAGGACAGTCACGCACCGGCGGCCTTCGTCACCATCTTCACGAAGCCCGTTGAAACCACCCCGGCCGTGAATGGCGAGTTCTACCAGCGGCAGCGGGACCTGTGCGAGCGCCGCTGGCGCCAAATCCTGGCCGCCGGCATGAACGTCGAGGTGCCGGAGCCATACGTCAACGCCGCCTGGCGGTCGCTGGTCGTCGGCACGTACATGATCGTCGCCGGCGACCAGATGAACTACAGCGCCGGCAACCAGTACGCCCGCCAATACGCCCACGAGTCCGGCGACGCCCTGCGGGCCATGGTCGTCTGGGGCCACGGCCGCGACCTGGCCCGCACGCTGCGGCCGCTGTTCGTCTACCGCCGGCCGAACATCGAGTACCACGACGGGGCGTTCAAGCTCCGCGACCTGGCGGAGTTCTACTTCGTCACCCGCGACAAGCAGACCGTCCACGACCTGCGGCCGCTGTGGCAGAAGGAGATCGACCTGCTCCTCGGTGCCCGCGATTCCGTGACCGGCCTGCTGCCGCGGGAGAAGTACTGCTCCGACATCGACACCCGCATCCGCTCCAACAACGCCAACGCCCAGGCCTGGCGCGGCCTCCGCGACATGAGCCTGGTGCTGGAGGACATTGGCGAGCATGAGCAGGCGC
>DASXAN010000623.1:0-1968 GCA_036406755.1 Gemmataceae bacterium | reverse complement strand
GGCACATTGTACGTCTCCGCCACTTGTTCCGGCGTCATCGGGTCGTCCCCGACGGTCAACCCGTACAACGTCCGCGCCCGGATGCGTCGCCCTTTGACGGAGAGTTGTCGAAGGCTGGAAAACCGGTCGCGCTCCAGCCACTTCCACTGCCGCCCGTTTGGGGAACTCACGATTCTGCCCTCCTATTGCGCCTCCCACCATTCTACACCGCCAACGGACATCGCACCGGCCCGGCCGGCCGCGGAATAATCAATCCGCCCGCCGCATCTAAATCCCGCCCGGCCAGGGCGAAGAGCAAGTGAGGGGACCGAACCTCCGTCCGGTTGACCGTGTCGTTTCCGCCTATGGATGATGAAGGAGCTACGCCCGGAATGAACCCCTGGAACCTCTTCGCCGGCGGCGCCGCCCTCGGGCTCGTCGCCGGCCTGTGGGACAAGATCAAGGCCGTCGCCTGGCGCGCGTTGAACCTGTTCGTGCAGCAGATCGAGATCCCGACCGAGGCCGCCCACGAGGCCGTCGTCGCCTACCTGATCGCCCACTTCAAGCGGTCCCGGGCCTACGACCGCATGTACGGGGCCACCTACGAGCACCAGCGGGACGGGCGGTACGGGCTGATCCCGTACGAGCTGTTCGGCCACCGCACCATCATCTTCTGGAACCGCTGCTTCCCGTTCCTGTTCGCCAACGCCGTCGAGAAGAAGTCCAAGGGCGGGCAGAATAACTCGTCCTCCAACGGCTCGGACGCCACCAAGGTTTACTCGACCATCACCTTCGTCCGCGGCACCCTGGACGTGGAGCGCATCCTCCGCGAGGCGTGCGCGGCCCGGAACAGTCTCTCGTGGAGCGTGGCCGACGCCGAGGAGGCGGCCAAGACGCGGTTCCGCATCCACTTCGTCCCGCCCCGCACCGACGAGGACGACGACTGGTCCGACTCGTCCAACGGCCTGGCGTGGTACCAGCAGGGCAACTACCGCCTGCTCGCCCACAGCCCCGACCAGCTCGGCAAAGCCCCGACCCGCGACGGCCGGGCGCTCGACCACCTGATCTTCCCACAGCGGGTCAAGGCCCTGATCCGGGAGATCGAGCTGTGGCGGAAGAGCCAGGGGTGGTACCGGGACCGCGGCATCCCGTGGAAGCGGGGGTGGCTCCTCTACGGCCCGCCGGGCACCGGCAAGACGGCCCTGGCCCGCGCCTTCGCCGAAGACCTGAACATGCCGATCTACGTCTTCAACCTGGCCGAGATGGGCAACCACGACCTGGTCAAGGCGTGGAGCGCGATGCAGGTGAACGTGCCCTGCATCGCGCTGTTCGAGGACATCGACAACGTCTTCCACGGCCGGGAGAACGTGGCCCGCAAGGGGAACGGGTTCATGTCGATGATGCTGCCGCCGAAGAAGGACGGCGACGATGGCAAGGGCGGGCGGGGGATGCTGTCGCCGCCGGTGACGTTCGACTGCCTGCTCAACTGCCTGGACGGCGTGGAGCGGGCGGACGGCATCTTCACCATCATCACGACCAACGACATCGGCAAGATCGACCCGGCCCTGGGCCAGCCGCGGAAGCTGCCGGACGGGTCGGTGGAGTTCATCTCGACCCGGCCGGGGCGGGTCGATAAGGCGGTCGAGCTCGGGTACATGGAGTCGGCCGACAAGAAGCGGATGGCGCACCGCATCCTTGGCGACTACCCGGCCGAGTACGAGGAGATGCTGGAGTTCATCGACCGCTACCCGGAACTGCAGGAGACGCCGGCGCAGTTCCAGGAGCGGTGCGGGCAGATCGCGCTGGCGTGCTTCTGGCGGGACAAGCACCCGGAGACGCCGGCGAAGCTGCGGCTACCGGCCGACCCACTGGACGTGTGGCTATGGGCGGACGTGCCGGACGCGGAGCGGCAGCGGTACGAGCGGGTGATGTAACTGAGGCGAGCGGGGTCGCGTGAGCGCCCCGAGGACTCTCAAGTGTCGTTGCCAG
>DASXAN010000622.1:0-9362 GCA_036406755.1 Gemmataceae bacterium | reverse complement strand
GACCGTCCACCGGGCCAACGACGCCTTGGCCGTGGACCTGACCAACCCCGACGTCGCCGCCGGCGGGCGGGTGGTCGTCCCCCGCGGCACGCTGCACCTGGCCCGGGACAAGTTCCTCTGGCGGGGCTCCTGCTACGAGCGGCTGCGGGTGCGGAACTACCAGCCGGCCGCGGTCCGCGCCACCCTGGCCCTGCGGTTCGACGCCGACTACGCCGACATCTTCGAGGTCCGCGGCACCCGCCGGCCGGCCCGCGGCCGGCGGCTGACGACCGACCTGACCGACCGCACCGCGACCCTCGCCTACCGCGGGCTGGACGGCGTCGTCCGCCGCACGCGGCTGGCGTTCACGCCCCCGCCGGCGGCCCTCACGGCCGACGTCGCCCGGTTCGACCTGGAGCTGCCGCCGCACGGCGAGGCCACCATCCACCTGACCGTCACCTGCGCGGTGGAATCGGAAGAGGGACAGGGGACGGGGGACAGGGGACGGTCAACCACCTCACCCGTCCCCCGTCCCCCGTCCTCCGTCCCACTGGCTTTCGCCGACGCCCGGGCGGCGGTCGCCGCCGACCTGCGGACCGCCCGCGACGAGTCCTGTCAGGTCCGCGGCAACAACGAGCGGTTCAACGACTGGGTCACCCGGGCCGCCTCCGACCTGCACATGCTGGTGACGCAGACGCCCTACGGCCCGTACCCGGACGCCGGCGTCCCCTGGTTCAGCACCCCGTTCGGCCGCGACGGCATCATCACCGCCCTGGAGTGCCTGTGGCTGAACCCCGGCCTGGCGCGGGGCGTGCTCGCCTACCTGGCCGCCACCCAGGCGACGGAAATCAGCCCGGCCCAGGACGCCCAGCCGGGCAAGATCCTGCACGAGACCCGCGGCGGCGAGATGGCCGCCCTCGGCGAGATCCCGTTCGGCCGCTACTACGGCAGCGTGGACGCCACGCCGCTGTTCGTCATGCTCGCCGGCGCGTACTACGGCCGCACCGGCGACCGCCAGTTCGTCAAGTCGATCTGGCCGAACGTCGAGGCCGCCCTGCGGTGGTGCGACGAGTTCGGCGACCCGGACCGGGACGGGTTCGTCGAGTACGCCCGCCAGACGCCGCAGGGCCTGGTCAACCAGGGGTGGAAGGACTCCCACGACGCCATCTTCCACGCCGACGCCACCCTGGCCGAGGGGCCGATCGCCCTGTGCGAGGTGCAGGGGTACGTCTACGCCGCCAGGCGGTCGGCCGCCGAGCTGGCCCGGGCCCTGGGCCACCCGGCCCGGGCCGACGAGCTGGAGCGGCAGGCCGACGAGCTGCGGCGGCGGTTCGAGCAGGCGTTCTGGTGCGAGGAGCTGGGCACCTACGCCCTGGCCCTGGACGGGGCCAAGCGGCCGTGCCGGGTGCGGACGTCCAACCCCGGCCACTGCCTGGCGACCGGCATCGCCGACCCGGACCGCGGCCGCCGCACCGCCGCCACGCTCATGCACCCCGACTCGTTCTCCGGCTGGGGCGTGCGGACGGTGGCGGCGACGGAGGCGAACTACAACCCGATGTCGTACCACAACGGGTCGGTCTGGCCGCACGACAACGCCCTGATCGCCTGGGGCCTGGGCCGCTACGGCCAGGCGGAGTCGGCCCTGCGCATCCTCGACGGCATGTTCGAGGCCAGCCTGTACCTTGACCTGCACCGGCTGCCGGAGCTGTTCTGCGGCTTCCCCCGCCGCCCGGGCGAGGGGCCGACGCTCTACCCGGTGGCCTGCGCCCCGCAGGCGTGGGCGGCCGCCGCCGTGTACCTGCTGGTGCAGAGCTGCCTGGGGCTGACCGTCAGCGGCGTCAAGCACGAGGTGTGCTTCAACTACCCGGTGCTGCCCGAGTTCCTCAAGGCGCTGCGCATCCGCGACCTGCGCGTCGGCCGGGCGTCGGTCGATCTGTTGTTACGCCGCCACGGGCCGGACGTCGGCCTGAACGTGCTGCGCCGCGACGGGGACGTGCAGGTGGTGATGGTCAAATAGCAGCTGGCCCGACGCCGGCTGTCGATACCGTCAGGGATATTCAATCCCCCGGTCAGTGACCGGGGCTGAATGAAACCTCCGCCTGCCTCAGTCGGCGTTGACTGGGGGTGGCAAAACGTAATAATAATGTGATACTGACCGGTCAGTACCGTTATGACGGGTCGGTAAGCCTGAACGGCGGTCGAACGATCACCGACCGAGCTGCCGACTCGGGCCCGACTTTCGCCCCCTGCCGCCGGGCCGGAAGTCGTCTCGCCGCTGTAAGATCGCCCCCTTTTGGCCGTATATCTCGCGGGTCATTCGCTGAAGAATCGGGACGCCGACGATGATGGATTCGCCGCACCAGACGGGTCTTGTCAATGACCGCCGGGCCGCCCGCCGGCTCGGGATCGCCGCCCTGGCCGCCCTCCTGGCCGCCGGGTGCACCCACTCGGCCCCGACGGCCAAGGCCGGCAAGCCGGTCGAGGTCGTGGTCACGACGCCGGTCGCCGACCGCATCACCGACTACCAGGACTTCACCGGCCGGCTGGACGCGGTCAAGACCGTGGACATCCGCGCCCGCGTCTCCGGGTACATCACCCAGGTGCCGTTCAAGGAGGGTGACCTCGTCAAGGAGGGCGACCTGCTCTTCCAGATCGATCCGCGGACGTATCAGGCCGACTTCAACCAGGCCGTCGCCAACTACAAGTTGGCGGAAGCCGACCAGAACCTGCAGGAGAAGAACGCCGTCCGGATGAAGAAGTTGGTCGGCACCGGGGCGGTCACGCAGGAGGAGGTCGACCAGGTCACGGGGGCGCTGGAGAAGTCGCGGGCGGCGGTCGGGGCGGCCCTGGCGGCCCGGGACCACGCCAAGCTCTACCTCGACTACACCCGCGTCACCGCGCCGGTGTCCGGCCGGATCAGCCGGCGGTTCGTGGACCCGGGCAACCTGGTCAACGCCGACAGCACCCTGCTGACGACGGTCGTCGCCGAGGATCCGATGTGGGCCTACTTCGACGTGGACGAGCGGACCTACCTGGACCTGGTCGGGGCGGCTTCCGGCGACCAGTCGGCGTGGCTGGCCGGGGCCAAGTACCCGGTGTGGATGCGGCTGGCCAACGAGGCCGACTACACCCACGCCGGCGTCGTGGACTTCGTGGACAACCGGCTCAACGGCAACACCGGCACCATCCGCCTGCGGGGCGTGTTCGACAACCCGCGGCACATGCTCAAGTCCGGCCTGTTCGTCCGCATCCGGCTGCCGATCGGCCAGTCGTACTCCGCCCTGCTCATCCCGGACGAGGCGATCCAGAGCGACCAGGGGCGGAAGTACGTCTACGTCGTCAACGACCAGAACACGGTCGAGTACCGCACCGTCGAGCCGGGCCAGGCGGTCCAGGGGCTGCGGGTGATCAAGAAGGGGATCGGGGCGAAGGACAGGGTGATCGTCAGCGGCATGCAGCGGGTCAAGCCGAAGGCCGAAGTCCGGGCCACGGTGCAGGAGCCGCCCAAGCCGCCCAGCACGTCGGGCAAGCAGTTGACGTACGACCCGCCGGCCAACGCCGGCCACCAGGCCGCGGGCGGCTAACCGAGAGGCCATGTTCTCGCACTTCTTCATCCGCCGACCGATCTTCGCCGCGGTGCTGTCCATCGTCATCACCCTGGCCGGGGCCGTCGCCGCGCTCAACCTGCCGCTGGCACAATACCCGCAGATCACCCCGCCCAGCATCATGGTGTCGTGCACCTACCCGGGGGCCGACGCCCACGTCGTCGCCGACACCGTCGCCGCCCCGATCGAGCAGCAGATCAACGGCGTCGAAGACATGCTGTACATGGTGTCGCAGTCGAACAACGACGGGTCGTACACCCTGACGGTCACGTTCAAGCCGGGCGTGGACCTGAACTTCGCCCAGGTGCTGGTGCAGAACCGGATCAACCTGGCCCTGCCGCTGCTGCCCGACGTGGTCAAGCAGGTCGGCGTCACCACCCGCAAGCGGAACCCGGACATCCTCCAGGTGATCGCCGTCTACTCCCCGCACGGCCGGTACGACCAGGTCTACCTGAGCAACTTCGTCACCCTTAAGCTGAAGGACGAGATCGCCCGGGTGGACGGGGTCGGCGACGTCAACCAGTTCGGCCAGCAGGACTACTCGATGCGGGTGTGGCTGGACCCGGACCGGCTGGCGTCCCTGAACCTGACCGCGACGGACGTGGTGGCCGCCCTGCGGGAGCAGAACCGGCAGGTGGCGGCCGGCCACGTCGGCCAGCAGCCGGCCGCGGCCGCCGGGGCGTTCGAGTTCACCGTCACGACCGTCGGCCGGCTGACCGACCCGGCCGAGTTCAACGACATCGTCATCCGCTCCGACCCGTCCGGCCGCAAGGTACGGATCAAGGACGTCGGCCACGCGGTCCTCGGCGCCCGCAACCTGGACACGACCAGCAAGGTGGACGGCCGGCCGAACGCCAGCCTCGCCGTCTGGGCCCTGCCCGACGCCAACGCCCTGGCCACCGCCGAGCGGGTGATCCAGCGGCTGGAGCAGCTCAAGAAGTCGTTCCCGGAGGACGTGGACTACCTCGTCTCCCTGGACATGACGCCGTTCATCCGCGAGTCGATCCACGAGGTGGTCCGCACCCTGCTCGCCGCGGTCGGGCTGGTCGCCCTGGTCGTGCTGCTGTTCCTGCAGAACTGGCGGTCGGCGCTGATCCCGCTCGTGGCCGTGCCGGTGGCCGTCGTCGGCACGTTCGCCGCCATGGCCGTCATCGGCTTCTCCTTGAACAACCTGACGCTGTTCGGGCTGGTGCTGGCCATCGGCATCGTCGTGGACGACGCCATCGTCGTCGTCGAGGCCGTCGAGCACCACATCGAGGAGGGGATGACCCCGCGGCAGGCGGCCCACCAGGCGATGAACGAGGTGTCCGGGCCGGTCGTGGCGGTGGCGCTGGTGCTGTCGGCGGTGTTCGTGCCGTGCGCCTTCATCAGCGGCATCACCGGCCAGTTCTTCCGCCAGTTCGCGCTGACCATCGCCGTCTCCACCGTCCTCAGCGCCTTCAACTCGCTGACCCTCAGCCCGGCCCTGGCGGCCATCCTGCTGCCGCCGCGGGGGGCGCGGAAGGACGCGCCGGGCCGGCTGCTTGACTTCCTGCTCGGCTGGTTCTTCCGGCTGTTCAACGCGGCGTTCCGCCGGTCCGCGGCCGCGTACACCGGGGCCGTCGGCCGGCTGCTGCGGGCCAGCGGGCTGGTGCTCGTCGTCTACGGCGGGCTGCTCGGCCTGACCTGGTGGACCTCCTCGAAGCTGCCGACCGGGTACATCCCCAACCAGGACCAGGGGCGGTTCTACATCGCCGTCCAGCTGCCGGACGCGGCGTCGCTGGAGCGGACGCAGGCGGTGGTGGACCGGATCCAGCGGCTGGTGCAGCCGCTGCCCGGCGTGGCCCACGTGACCGAGATCGCCGGCCAGTCGTTCACCCTGAACACCAACGGGTCGAACTTCGGCCAGTTCTTCATCTCCTTCGACGACTTCGACAAGCGGCGGGACCCGTCGCTGTCGGCGGCCGCCATCACCGGCCGGGTGCGGGATCTGCTGGCGAAGGAAGTCCCCGGGGCGATGACGTCGGTGTTCACCCCGCCGCCGGTGTCCGGGCTGGGGTCGGCCAGCGGGTTCAAGATCATCATCGAGGACCGCGGCGACCTCGGCGAGAAGGCGCTGCAGGAGCAGATCGAGGCGCTGATCGCCAAGTCGAAGACGAGCGACAAGGTGGAGAACCTGTTCAGCGTGTTCCGGGCGAACGTGCCGCGGCTGTTCCTGGACGTCAACCGGGAGCAGTGCCAGGTGCGGGGGGTGAACCCGGCCGACGTGTTCAGCACCCTCCAGGTCTACCTCGGGTCGCTGTACGTCAACGACTTCAACCGGTTCGGCCGCACCTGGCAGGTGGTCGCCCAGGCGACCGGCGAGTTCCGCGACGACCCGGACAAGATCCGGCTGCTGAAGGTCCGCAACGCCGACGGCGAGATGGTCCCGCTCGGGTCGCTGCTGACGGTCCAGGAGGTCGGCGGGCCGATCAACATCGGCCGGTACAACATGTACCCGGCCTGCGCCATCCTCGGCACGACCAGGCCGGGCGTCTCCACCGGCCAGGGGATCGAGGAGATGGAGCGGCTGTGCCGCGAGGTGCTCACCGGCGGCATGGCGTTCGAGTGGACCGAGATCAACTACATGCAGCTCGAGGCGGCGAAGAACGTCGGCAACAACCTGATCTTCCCGCTCGCCGTCGTGTTCGTGTTCCTGGTGCTGGCGGCGCAGTACGAGAGCTGGGCCCTGCCCCTGGCCGTCATCCTCGTGGTGCCCATGTGCATCCTCGGGTCGCTGACCGGGGTGTGGCTGACCGGCGGGGACATCAACATCTTCACCCAGATCGGGTTCGTCGTGCTGGTCGGGCTGGCCAGCAAGAACGCCGTCCTGATCGTCGAGTTCGCCAAGCACAAGCACGAGGAGGGCGGGCTGGACCGGCGGGCGGCGACGCTGGCGGCGGTGAAGCTGCGGCTGCGGCCGATCCTGATGACGTCGTTCGCGTTCATCCTCGGGGTGGTGCCGCTGCTGGTCGGCCACGGGGCCGGGGCGGAGATGCGGCGGGTGCTCGGCGTGGCGGTGTTCAGCGGCATGCTCGGGGTGACGCTGTTCGGCATCTTCCTGACCCCGGTGTTCTTCTACGTCATCGAGGGGTTCGTGGAGCGGCACCCGTTCGCGTGGGTGCGCACCGCCCGCGACTTCGTCCGGCGCCGCTTGCGGCTGAGCAGGTCGGCACCGGCGGTTGCCCAGCCGCACGCGGCGGGCGACCCGCAAGCGGGTATCCCCTCCACCAACGGCGCCACCCGCCACCACGAGAAAGCAACGACCCACTAACGACCCATGTTCTCCCGCTTCTTCATCAACCGGCCGATCTTCGCCTCGGTGCTGTCCATCGTCATCGTCCTGGGCGGCAGCATCGCCCTGTTCACCCTGCCGGTCGCCCAGTACCCGGAGATCACCCCGCCGACGGTCGAGGTGTCGGCCGTCTACCCCGGGGCCAACGCCCGGGTCGTGGCCGACACCGTCGCCGCCCCGATCGAGCAGCAGGTCAACGGCGTCGAGGGCATGATGTACATGTCCTCCCAGTGCGCCAACGACGGCACCTACTCCCTGACCGTCACGTTCAAGCCCGGCAGCGACCTGAACATCTCGCAGGTGCTGGTGCAGAACCGCGAGTCGCTGGCCGAGCCGATCCTGCCCGACCTGGTCAAGCGCCGCGGCATCTCGGTCAAGAAGAAGTCGCCCAACGTGTTGATGATCGTCAACCTGTTCTCGACCGACGACAGCCGCACCGCCCTGGAGCTGTCCAACTACGCCACCATCCAGATCCGGGACGAGCTGAGCCGCCTGCCGGGCGTCGGCGACATCACCTACCTGGGCCAGCGGGACTACTCGATGCGGCTGTGGCTGGACCCGCAGAAGATGGCGTCCTACGGCCTCAACGCCCAGGACGTGATCAACGCCGTCCAGGCCCAGAACGTGCAAGTAGCGGCCGGGCAGATCGGCCAGCCGCCGACCGACACCGGCCAGGTGTCGCAGTACATCATCACCACGCTCGGCCGGCTGGAGAGCACCGAGCAGTTCGCCAACATCGTGCTCAAGAGCAGCAACGGCACGCTGGTCTACCTGCGGGACGTGGCCAACATCGAGCTGGGTGCCCAGTCCTACGACCAGTCGTGTACGCTGGACGGCCGGCCGTCGGTGGCGCTGTCGATCTACCAGCTGCCTGGGTCCAACGCCCTGGACGTGGCCAACCGGGTCAAGGAGCGGATGCGGCAGCTGAAGGAGAACTTCCGCCCCGGCATGGACTACGACATCGTCTACGACACCACCCCGTTCATCAAGGAGTCGATCAGCGAGGTGTTCGAGACGCTCTTCGACGCCATCGTGCTGGTCGCCGTCGTGGTGCTGGTGTTCCTGCAGAACTGGCGGTCGTCGCTCATTCCACTGATCGCCGTGCCGGTGGCCGTCGTCGGCACGTTCGCCGTCATGGCCGCGATGGGGTTCAGCCTGAACAACCTGACGCTGTTCGGCCTGGTGCTGGCCATCGGCATCGTGGTCGACGACGCCATCGTCGTCGTCGAGGCCGTCGAGCACAACATCGAGGAAGGGATGGCGCCGCGGGAGGCCACCATCCGGGCGATGGAGATGGTGTCCGGGCCGGTGGTGGCGATCGGCCTGGTGCTGACGGCCGTGTTCGTGCCGGCCGCGTTCATCACCGGCATCACCGGCCAGTTCTTCCGCCAGTTCGCGCTGACCATCGCCGTCTCGACGCTGATCTCGGCGTTCAACTCGCTGACCCTGTCCCCCGCCCTGTCCGCACTGTTGCTGCGGCCGCGGGAGAAGGGGAAGTTCGAGGTGTTGCCGTGGTTCGCGTTCGTGCCGATCGGGGCGTGGGTCGGGCACAAGCTCGGCCTGCACTTCGGCGAGTCAATCCTGGCGGCGCTGAAGCTGAACGTCGCGCCGGCCACCTCGGACCTGATCCGCCTGTGGGGGCCGGTGGCGGCTGGCGTGGTGGTCGGGACGGTCGTCGGCATCGTCTTCGGCCGGCCGATCAATGCCGTCCTCGGCCGGGCGTTCCGCGCGTTCAACAACGGGTTCAACGCCTCGACCAACGCCTACACCCGGGCCGTCGGCCGGCTGGTCCGCGTCTCCGCCCTGGCCCTGGCCGTCTACGGCGGGCTGCTGCTGCTGACGTGGTACGGGTTCACGCACACGCCGACCGGGTTCATCCCGCAGCAGGACAAGGGCTACTTGCTCGTCAACGTGCAGCTGCCGGACGCGGCGTCCGTGACCCGCACCCGGGACGTGGTCGAGCGGATCGAGAAGATCGCCCTGGACACGCCGGGGGTCAAGCACACGGTCGCCATCGCCGGCCAGTCGATCCTGCTGAACGTCAACGCCTCCAACTTCGGGGCGCTGTACCTGATGCTCGACGAGTTCGAGCACCGCACGGCGAAGAACCTGTCCGGCGACGAGATCGCCAAGACGCTACAGGAGCGGTTCCAGAAGGAGGTGCCGCGGGCGGTAGTGAACATCTTCGGCGCCCCGCCGGTGGAGGGGCTGGGCACGGCCGGCGGGTTCAAGATCGTCATCCAGGACACGGGCGACGACCCGCTCGCCGAGTTGCAACAGGTGGCCGACCGCGTGGTGGGTGCCGGCGAGGCCCGGCCGGACCTGGCGGGGATGTTCAGCAGCTTCCGGGCCGACACGCCGTGGCTGGAGCTGATCATCGACCGCACCCAGGCGAAGGACCGCGGCGTGTCGATCGACGACATCCGCACGACGCTGGAGTCCACGATCGGCCCGTACTACATCAA
>DASXAN010000621.1:0-9238 GCA_036406755.1 Gemmataceae bacterium | reverse complement strand
CCGATCCGCTCCATCGAGGACGGGCTGGCGGAGGACGATTGGGACGGATGGAAGAAGCTGACGGCCGAACTAGGCGGTCGCGTGCAATTGGTCGGCGACGATCTATTCGTGACCAATGTCGAGCGGCTGCGGCACGGCATCCGAGACAAGGCCGGCAACAGCATCCTCATCAAGGTCAACCAGATCGGCACGCTCACCGAGACGCTGGACGCCATCGAGCTGGCCAAGCGAAATAACTTCACGACCGTCATCAGCCACCGGTCCGGCGAGACGGAGGACACGACGATCGCGGACATCGCGGTGGCGACGAACGCCGGCCAGATCAAGACCGGGTCGGCGAGCCGGACCGACCGGATTTGCAAGTACAACCAGCTGCTGCGGATCGAGGAGGAACTGGGGCCGGCCGCCCGGTATGGGGCGGCGCTATTGCCCTGGGCGAAGTAACGCCGGGCGGAGGTCCGATGCCCTGGTGGCGCTGGCGGCGTCGGATCCCCGGCGTGCTGTTCGTCCTGTGCTTGGCGCTGGCCGCCGCCTTGGGCGGCTTGGTCGCGGCGGCGCCGTGGCTGGACCCCGGCGAGCCGGTCGAGGGGGCGTATGGGCGGACCGTGGCCCTGTTCGCCCGTGATGCCGTCGTGCGGCGGACCGCCGTCGCGGCGGCCGTCGGCCTGATGGCGACGGCCGTGATCTTTTTCCGCCCGCCGTACTCCCGGCCGCCGCGGGCGCCGACCGACGTGATCGGCGCGTGACGCCGCGGAGTTCCTGCCATGCCGTCCTGGCTCGTCGAAGGCGAACCGGTCGTCTACGCCGCGCTCGGCTGCGCCTTAGTCGTGCTGTTGGCGGCGTGGTGGCGGACGCGGAAGCGCAAGTACGCGGCTGCTGCCGCGGTCGTCACCACGTTAATCGTCGGTTACCGGCTATTGGATTGGGCTGTCGAAAGCGACGGCGAGCAAATGGTGCGGAAAGTGGCGGAGATCACGGCGGCCGTGTCGGCGCACGATCTGGACGCCGCCTTTCGCAACGTCTCGGACAACTTCGACCGCCCCCCGCGAAACAAGGCGAAGTTCCGGCAGTTTTGTGACCACGTGCTCCAGGTCGGGAACGTGACCGAGGTGCGGGTCTGGGACCTGATGCCGGTGGACGTCTCGCGGCCGCAGCGCGCCGGCGCGGTGGAATTCCACTTCAAGGTCCGCGGCCACTGGGGCGAATCGCCGCCGAACTACTTCGGCAAGGTCGTGTTCACGCTCGATCCCGACGGCCGGTGGAGGGTCAAGACGTTCGACGTCTACGACAGCCTGAATCAGAGCCGGACGCCGATCCCGATCCCCGGCTGGTGATGGCGGGTGTCGCTACTGGATGTCGAGCAGCTTGGTCAGCGCCCCGGCCGACGGCAGCTTGTCCAGGTCCCAGCAGGCCGTGAGGATCTTCTCGACCCGCTCCCGGCCGTACCGCGGCTCGACGAGCGTCCGGAATTTCGCCTCCACCTCCGCGTCGGTCATCGGGTTGCCGGCGTGGCCGCGGGGGAACTCGACCTCCTCCTCGAGCACCCGCCCGTCGTCCAGCGTCACGACCACGCGGTTCGGGATGCCCTTCGGGTAGCGGCGGGTCAGTGCGTCGTCGGGGTGGATCCGGACCTTGGACACCAAGTCGAGGATGCCGGCGTCGGTGAACCGGTCGTGTTCGAACTGGCGGTCGGTCACTTCGCCGTCGAGCAAGGCGACGGCCGTGCAGTAGGCCATGCTGTGGTCGGCCGTCTCGCGGGTCTGCGGCCGCCACTGTTCCGGGTACTTGCCGATGATGTTGTACGCCGCCTCGAACGTGGTAATGTCGATCGCCTTGACCCGCTTCACATCGCCGACCTTGGGCCGGAGCCGCAGCGCGGCGTCGATCGACGACTGCGAGTGGTACTCGGCCGGCCAGAACTTGATGTACGTCTTCGGCATCATGAAGTCGGCGGAGCCGTCCTCCCCGCCCATGGGGGCGACGGTGAACGGCTCGCGGGTGACGAGCTTCATGAACCCGAGGTCACCTTCGAAGATCGGGGCCGGGCCGGTCAGCCCCTCGGCCGCGAGCAGGGCGGCGAAGACGCCGTTGCGGGCGGCGTTGGCGAACGCGCACCCCTTCCACATGCTCAGCTCGCCGGACCGGGTCTGCCGGAGGGCGACGTTGCACACGCCGGCGATGCCGACCGCGTGCCGCAACTGCGTGGCGTTCAGCTCCATCAACTTGCCTGCGGCCAGCGCAGATGAGATAGCCCCATAGGTGACGTGATCCACGCCTTGCTTGCGGAGGCTGGCCGCGTCGCAGAGCCGGCACTGGATTTCGTAGCCGAGCACCGCGGCTGTGATGACCTGTTGGCCGGTGGCCCCGACGCTCTCGCCGACCGCCAGGACGGGGGCGAAGTTGTCGCTCGGGTGGGCCGGTTCCAGGGACAGGTAGGTGTCGTTGTAGTCGAGGTAGCGGATGAGCAGGCCGTTGACGAACGTGGCCCATTCGGCGCTGCTGGTGCCGCCGCCGAACAGGGTGGCCGGGCGATCGCTCTGCACGCGGAGGGCGCACCGCCGGGCGACGGCGTACGCCTCGGCGTCCATGGCGCCGACGGCGGTGGCGAACGAGTCGATGACCCGCCGTTTGGCCTCGTGGACGACCGCGGCCGGCAGGTCTTCGAACCGCAGTTTCGCCGCGTACCGCGCGAGCCGTTCCGCCAGAGTCTGCGCCATCCCGACCTCCCGGGAAACATAAAAGCCCACCCGTCGCGACGGGTGGGCCGGGAAAGAGCGGGATACGGGAGTCGAACCCGTTTCACAGCCTTGGGAAGGCTGGGCACAGCCGATATACCAATCCCGCGATACACCAGAATAGTAGCGACCCGGCCGGCCGAATGCAACGGTCCGCGGCCGGGTTTTCGCCCGCCGCCCGACCTCGGAAATCGCGATGACCGACCAAGAGATGCGCGGCCTGCTGGAGCAGGTTCGCCGCGGGCAACTGGGCGTCGAAGAGGCGGCCGCTCGACTGCGGCCGGCCCCGGTCGCCGACCTCGGCTACGCCACCGTGGACCTTCAGCGGCGCGACCGCTGCGGCTTCCCGGAAGTGGTCTACGCCGAAGGCAAGACGCGCGAATGGCTGGAGGGCGTTGTCCGCCAGCTCGCCGCCGCCGGTCAAGACTGCCTCGCCACGCGCCTGAGCGGCGACCAGGCCGAGCACATGGCCCGCTGCTTCCCCGACGCCCGGCAGGATCGGCTGGCCCGCACGTTTTGGCTCCCACAAAACCCGGCGGGCACGCCGACGGGCCGCGTCGCCGTGCTCACGGCCGGGACAAGCGACCTGCCCGTGGCCCAGGAGGCGGTCGTGACAGCCACGGCCCTCGGCTGTGCGGTGACGCGGGTCGCCGACGTAGGCGTGGCCGGGCTACACCGCCTTCTGCGGCACCGGGAGCAGTTCTCCGATGCTGATGTCATTGTCGTCGTGGCCGGCATGGACGGGGCGTTGCCGAGTGTCGTCGGCGGGCTGGTCGATTGCCCGGTCATCGCTGTCCCGACCAGCGTCGGCTACGGGGCGGCATTCCAGGGTGTGGCACCACTTCTGACCATGCTCAACGCCTGCTCGGCGAACGTGCTGGTCGTCAACATCGACAGTGGCTTCAAGGCCGGTTACGTCGCCGCCTTGATCGCCCGCCGAGCCGCGAAGCCGACTGGGATTCCCGGCTGACTTGCCGATGACGAAAGCGCCGCCGGCCGCGGCGGGTCGATCGGGCCGCCGCGGCCGGCAGCGCTTGGCGGCGGTATTATTGCCGGACCTTGGTCGGCGACGGCAGCAGGACTGGCGGCAGCGGCGACAGCTGGGTGATGGGCTGCGGCGGTGTCGTTGGTAGCTCGGACCCGGCAATGGCGGCCGGCATCGGCGGCGGGGCGGCCGGAGTGTCCTCGGACGCCGGGGCCGGCGGCGGCTGCACACTGACCCGCGCCGGCGGCTCAGTGGTGCGGACGGCATTCACGGCCACCTGACGGGCCGGAGCCGGAGCCGGGGCCGCGCTAACCGGCGTGCCAGCGTTCAGGCTGTTGATGCTCGGCCCGGTCGGCAGCAGGTTCGACGTGCTGGTGCCCGGGGCCGGGCTGGCCGGCGCCGGCGGCGCGGCCGTGCCCGGCAGCGGGGCGGGAGGCGCGATCCCGCCTGATGCCGTGATGCCGCCGGTCGGTTGGTTGTTGAACTGCGGCGTGTTGCCGGTCGGGGCGGCCAGGGCCGACGGGTCGCCCTGCGTCCGGGCGGCGGGCTGAGCCTGCCGCCCCCACGCGGAGCCGTTCGCCGGGGCGGCGGCCGTCGGCTGGGCCACCGCCGGCGATGTCAGCTTCGGCGTGGCGGCCGGGTTGGGCCGGATATAGTTCGAGTTTCCGCCTTGGCCGGTGCAGCCGGTCAGCGATCCGGCGGCCACGACGAGCGCCGCCCACGCCCCCACGGTTCGCGTCGTCATGCGGATTCCCCTCCCCGCAAAAGCGCCGCCGGGCGGCCGCCCGGGACGGGGTCCGTCCCGCCGGGCGCGGCCGCCGCGGCCGACTCCTCCCTGAGCGCGGGCGGGGTGTAACGAATCGCGGAGCCGCGGTCAAGGGCAGGTGAATGCCTTCGCCCTCGCAAACACGTCGTCCAACATGCCCGCCGTCAGTCGCCCGGTGAATGTGTTCTGCTGGCTCGGATGGTAGCAGCCGACGAGGGTGTATGGCCCCATGGCCGCGGTGACGCCATGCCCGAACCCCGGCCGGCCCGCTGCGGTGCCCCGCCGCCGCAGGCCGCGGAGGGCGGCGTCCCAGGCGAACGCGCCGAGGCAGACAATCACCCGCACCCGCGGCAGCAGCCGCAGCTCCGCCAGCCACCAGTCCTGGCAGGCGTCGCGCTCGGCTGGCGTTGGCTTGTTGGCCGGCGGGGCGCAGCGGACGGCCGCGCTGATGTAGCACGCCCGCAGCTTCAGTCCGTCGCCGCGGCGGACCGAGGTCGGGCGGTTGGCGAAGCCGGCCCGGTGCAGGGCGGCGAAGAGGAAATCGCCGGACCGGTCGCCGGTGAAGACGCGGCCGGTGCGGTTGGCGCCATGGGCGGCCGGTGCCAAGCCGAACACGAACACGCGGGCCGCCCGGTCGCCGAAGCCGGGCACCGGCCGGCCCCAGTACTCCTCATCGCGGAACGCGGCTCGCTTCGTCCGGGCAACTTCCTCGCGCCATGCGACCAGACGCGGACAACGGCGGCACGCGGTGATCTCATCCTGGAGGAGTTGCAGCGGTGAGACGGCCATAGGGCCAGTCTACGGCCGCGGCGTGCTGTCACATATGGCTCTATGGTGCGACCCAGCGGAATGATCGTTGGCAGTTTAGGTAAGCTGGAACAATTGTGCGGGATACAGCTCCCCGCGCGCGTTTCTCCCCTGGTGGCGCAGCCCGCAAGCCCGCGCAGCTCCCGTTGCCCGCATAGCCCGCAGTCGCCCACGCAGGTGTCGCAGCCGGCGCCGCTGTTGTCGGAAGCACCGCTGTTACCGCTAGCTGTGCCCGCACGCGCCGGAGTCGGCGACCACGGCGAAAACGACTCGAATTGACTCGCAACGAGTTGTCAAGCAAACAGTTCCGCCACCGGCTGGCCGCCATCCACGATCTTGACCGGGCGGTCGAGTGGGCCGTGGTTCTCTTTGCGGGGGTTGATCTGCAAGGCGTGGCAGAAGGTGGTGAACAGGTCGGGTACCGTCACCGGCCGCTCCGCGATCGACAAGCCGTCCGAGCTGGTCGCCCCGATCACCCTGCCGCCCTTGACGCCGCCACCGGCCAGGGCGACGGAGAAGGCGCGCGGGTAGTGGTCCCGGCCGTTCTGGCCGTTGATTCGCGGCGTGCGCCCGAACTCGCCCATCCAGACGATGAGCGTCTTGTCGAGCATCCCCCGGTCCTTCAGGTCCGCGACCAGTGCGGCGAAGCCCTGATCCACCGGGCCGGACAGGTTCTTGGTCGTGTCGAAGTTCTCCCGATGTGTATCCCACCCGTCCGACTCGACCTCGACGAACGTGACGCCCGTCTCGACCAGTCGCCGGGCCAGCAGGCACCCCTGGCCGAATGGGTTCTTGCCATAGCGGTCGCGGGCGGCGTCCTTCTCCTGCGACAGGTCAAACGCCTTCAGCCGCGGGCTGAGCACCAGCTGCGCCGCCCCCTGGTAGAGTGCCTGGTGGCTCTCGACCTGGTGGCCGGCACCGGCGTCGGCGAAATCCTTCTCCAGGTCCTTGAGCAGTCCGAGCCGGCGGTTGAACCGCTGGCTGCTGACGCCGCCGGGCAATTCGGCGTTATTCGGCATCCGGTTGGGATCCTGCACGGAGAACGGGGCGTACTGCATGCCGAGGAAGCCGGACCCAATCGTGTCCCGCCGGCCGATGCTGACGAAGCTGGGAAGGTCGAAGTCGGGTGGGCCAATCTCCTTGGCAACGAGCGACCCGAACGCCGGGAACTTGATCCCGCCCGACGGCACGTAGCCGGTCTTGAGCTGGTACACCGCCCGCGGGTGGGCGCCCTCCTTGTTCGTCATGGACCGGATGAGAGCGATGTCGCCGAGTTGCTTGGCCACCTTCGGCCAGTGCTCCGCCACCTGCACGCCGGGGACGGTGGTCGGAATGCCCTTGGTCGGCCCACCGGTGCTGGCGCCCGGCTTCGGGTCGAACGTCTCGAACTGGCTGGGGCCGCCGTTCATGAACAGCAGGATGCAGGCCATGCCGCGCTTGCGCAGCTCCGCCGCGTTCAACGTCACGGCGTCCTTCCAGCCGAGACTTGCGGTCCCGACCGCGCCGACGGCCACGCTCCGGAGGAACGTCCGCCGGGTGACGACGCCGGCCCCGTCGGCCCGCAGGTGCATGTAGGCGTGCAGGGACATCGATAATCCCCCGTCGATGAACGCAGTTAGACCCACCCCGGGCCCGGGGTGGGCTTGGGGCAACTCAGCGCTTGGTCTGGAATTCGGTGGAGTTCAGCAGCGCCCATAGCAGGTCCTCGAACGCCTCCTCCCGCTTGCCGACTTTGTGGACGTAGGCGACGGCCTTGGCCAGCTCGCGGTCGGTCGGCTTGCGGGTGAGCGCCTTCGAGTACAGCGCCCGGACCGCCTCTTCGTCCTTCGGGTACTTCGTGAGCACGTGGGCCAGCAGGGTGCGGCCCTGGGCCTGGACCGCCCGGTTGATCTCGCGGTTGTTCATCAGCAGCAGCGCCTGCGGGATGCTGCCCTCGACCTCGTCCGCCTTCAGCGACGGGTCGAATCGGAACTCGTTGACGAACGAGAACTCCAGCGGCAGGAACCGCCCGCCGCGGCCGAACATCGCCGCCAGGGCCACCCGCGAATCGATCGGCGGGCCGAGCGGCCCCAGGACGTTGACCAGCGACTGCCACAGCGCCTCGGCCGGCAGCCGCGTCGGGTAGGCGGCCGCGAAGTGCAGGTGCTCGTCGGTCGTCACGCCGGGCCGGATCTGCCGCTGGTAGGCTTCGCTGTTGCAGATGGTCCGGATCAACTGCTTCACGTCGTAATCACTGGCCCGGAACGACGCGGCCAGCCGTTTGAGAACGGCCGGCATGACGACATCCTTGCCCGGCCCCATGTCGTCCACCGGCTGGCAGAACGCCTGGCCCATCAACTCGCCCCAGGTGCGGTTGACGAACGCGGCCGCGAACCAGAAGTTCTCCGGCCCGGTCACCTTGTCCGCCAGGGCCGTCCGCCGCTGCTTGTCGCCGAGGCCGGCCGGCAGTGACTTCCCGTCGAGGAACCGCGGCAGGACGGTCGTCCCCGTAGTCGGGTCGTTCTTGTCCGGCTGCCGGTGCTCGCCGAACGGGACGGGCGACAGTTCGATTCGAGGCGGCCCGGCCTTCGGGTCGCGGGCGAAGTTGACCTGCCGCGATCGGATGCGGGCGAAGTACCCGGCCAGCTCGTGGAACTGGCGCTGCTTCCACTCGTCGAACGGGTGGTCGTGGCACTGGGCGCACTGGATCTGAATCCCCAGGAACACCCGCGCCGTCTCCGCGGCCTGCTCCTCGGCCTGATCCTGGCCCAGGTGGGCCAGCAAGAACGCCGCCGCCCCGTTGGGCCGGAAGTCCTTCGCCGACTCCATCGCCGCGGGACGGACGGGGCCGATCGGCAGCCCGCCCTCGGCCGTCAGCATGGCCCAGGCGATGTCGCCCCAGGACTTGTTGTCCCGAAACTGCTCGACCAGCCACTTCTCGAATTCGGGCACCATCGCGAGCTGCCGGCGGTCGGTGTACTTGGCGGACACCACGTCCCGCCAGTACCGGGCCCAGTGGCGGGCGAAGGCGTCGCCAGCGAGCAGCTTGTCGATCGCCTTGGACCGCTTGGCCGGGTCGCGGTCGGCGAGAAACTCGGCGAGCTCTTGTGTGCCGGGCAGCCGGCCGGTCAGGTCGAGGCTGACGCGGCGGAGGAACGCTTCGTCGCTGGTGCGGGCGGCCGGCTTGATGCCGTCATCGCGGAGTTCGGCCGCGATGAGCTTGTCCAGCTCGGCCGACGACAGCGGCATGATCGGCACGCCGTTCCACGCCTCCGCGGTCAGGACGTTGGACCGCGGGACGATCGGGCTGGGCGGTCGGACGGCCGCGGACGCGGATTCCGGGGCGGGAGCTTTCTTGGGAGTTGGGGCGGCCGCGTTGGCGGCCAGTGTGTACCAGCCGGCGGCGACGGCCAAGCCGGCGATGCGCCAGCGCGGAGCGGTGACGGACATCGGCGCGACTCCTGGGGGTGGACTCGCGGCCGCTGCGGGCCGCGGCCTCGAATCAATTAACCCCAGGAGTTTACCCCGGTTTCGCTTTCCAAAGCGAGGGGCGTCAACCCAACCCGGTTCTCACCAGCCGTTAACAACTGGCGGCCGGCGAGGGTTAACGCCCCGCGGGACTGGATCGAGACTCAGCGGCCGACCGGCGCGTTCGGCTGGACGCCGCGCGGCTCGGGGCGGGCGCCCGGTCCGGCCGGGACGGCCGGCACGGGCACCGGGCCGGCGACGGCCGGGTTGGCGGCGGCGGCCGCGGCCGCCTGGTTGAGCTGTGTGTTCAACTCCCGCTGGAGCGGGTAATCCGGGTCGGGCGGGAAGTACTGCGGCGGATGCTCCAGATAGTGCGGCGACGGCAGCGTCATGCCGGTGCCGATGATGTGGGTCTGGCACCCGGTCGTCGCGGACAGGCCTAGGCCGAGGCCGGCCGCACACAGCAACTGCCACCGGCGAGTGGTCGTCATGGTCGCT
>DASXAN010000620.1:0-1942 GCA_036406755.1 Gemmataceae bacterium | reverse complement strand
GTCCTGTTGATCGACGAGCGGCCGGAGGAAGTCACCGACATGGAGCGGACGGTGAAGGGGCCACGGGCCGAGGTCGTCTCCTCGACCTTCGACGAGCCGGCCAGCCGGCACGTGCAGGTGAGCGAGATGGTGATCGAGAAGGCGAAGCGGATGGTCGAGTACGGCATCGACGTGGTGATCCTGCTCGACTCGATCACCCGCCTGGCCCGGGCCTACAACACGGAGATCCCGCACTCCGGCAAGATCCTCTCCGGCGGCGTGGACGCCAACGCCCTGCACAAGCCGAAGCGGTTCTTCGGGGCGGCCCGCAACATCGAGGAAGGGGGGTCGCTCACCATCCTGGCGACGGCCCTGATCGACACCGGGTCGCGGATGGACGACGTGATCTTCGAGGAGTTCAAGGGCACCGGGAACATGGAGCTGCACCTGGACCGCAAGCTCGTCGATAAGCGGATCTGGCCGGCGATCGACGTGAACCGGTCCGGCACCCGCAAGGAGGAGCTGCTGCTGGACCCGGAGGAGCACCGGCGGGTGATCATCCTGCACAAGGTGCTGGCGGACATGCACCCGGTGGAGGCGATGGAGTTGCTGACCGGGCGGATGGGGCGGACGAAGTCGAACGCCGAGTTCCTCATGAGCATGAACCTGGGGTGACGGTCGCGCCGGATGTTCGGCCCGTAGCGTGGGCCGAGTGCAACGAGGCCCACCGGCTCAAGGAGCGGTGGGCCTCGTTGCTCTCGGCCCACCCTACACTGGACGGTGGGAGGATGCGCATGGCCGACGGACTTCTGGACCCCGCCCGCGCCCCACGGCAGTTCGTCCACGAAACTTGCGGGGCCACCTCGCGCATGCCGGACGACATGGTGACCGGCTACCTAGCCAACCCGCACCGGTACAACGACTGGGCGTTCTGCTCGAAGTGCGACGGATTCGTCCCGCACCGCGAATGCCACTGGGCCGAGACGGGCGAGAAGCTTGACGCCTACTTCGGCCGGCTCCGGGCGGCCGTCCCGGCCCCGCCGGCGAACCCCTGGCTCGCCTACGCCGCCGTCCCCGTCCTCGCGGTCCTCGGGGGAGTGTTCGGCGGATTGGCCGGACGCATGTGGCTCGGGGCCCTGGTCGGCCTGGGCCTGGGGCTGCTCCTGTTGATCGCCCGCCTGATCGGGCTGAGGTGACCCGCCGCATGGCCACCGTCATCGAGGGCGACTTCTCGCCGCCGGCCGGCCGGTTCGCCGTCGTCGCCGCCCGGTTCAACGCCGCCGTCGTCGACGCCCTCGTCGCCGGGGCACTGGACGCCTTCCGCCGGCACGGCGTCGCCGACGACGCGGTGGACGTGGTCCGGGTGCCCGGGTCGTTCGAAATCCCCGTCGTCGCCCGGCGGCTGGCCGAGTCGCGGGCCTACGCGGCCGTCGTCTGCCTGGGGGCGGTAATCCAGGGGGACACGGACCACTACGACCACGTGGCCGCCGCGGCGACCAACGGCATCCTGCAAGCCGGGGTGGCGACCGGGGTGCCGGTGATCTTCGGCGTGCTGACGTGCGCGACACTGGACCAGGCGGTGAACCGGGCCGGGGGCAAGGCCGGGAACAAGGGGTTCGAGGCGGCGGTGACGGCCGTCGAGATGGCGAACCTGCTGCGGCAGCTGCCGGCCGACGGCGACAAGCCGTCGAGGCGGCGGTCGTAAGCGCGAAGTCAAGCGACCGCGGGTCGTGGGAAGTCGATTCCCATGACCCGCGGTCGCTTTCCGCCCTTCCGGCGAACAGGCCGCGCGGCGCCGGCGGCCCCGCTACGGCGGTAGACGTCGTTCGTGGCGGCTCTGGCATTCGCCCCGGACCGGCCGTCGCTGGCGGCCGGCACCGAGGGCGGCGTGCTGACGGCGTGGCGGGCCGCGGACGAGTGACACGAAACGGCCGCGGCCCGGCGAGCGCTCGCCGGGCCGCGG
>DASXAN010000619.1:0-7936 GCA_036406755.1 Gemmataceae bacterium | reverse complement strand
GAGGGCGATCGCGTCACCAGGGAGTTGCTCGGCCGGATGGAGGCGCTGACCACGGGAGGCCCGTGATGACCAAAGTCGAGTTGCGGAAGCTGCTCGACCTGGGCGGTATGGAGGCCCCGCCGCCGAGTGACCCGTCGGCCGTGGTGGTGACCGAGCGGGCGACATCCAAGGAGCCGGCCAGCCCGACGGCGCTGGAGCTGGACGACTGGGCGCTGCGACGGGGGCGGGACCTGCTGGCGGCGAGTGAGCGGTTGCAGGCGCTGGACGTCGGGGAGCACGCGGTCGCCGACTTTCACGCCTGCGCCTTCGAGCCGGACCCGAAGCTGCTGGACGCCTGCGCGGACGAGCGGCGGCACGAGTTCGTCAGGCAGCTGCTCGACACGCCCGAGTACCGATCCCTGCACACGTCCACGATGCTCAACCCGGTCGCGTCGGAGATTGCCGCCGCTGCGTTCGCGGAGCAGTTCGCCGACCTGAAGGAGAACGAGAAGGAGGAAGATCCCAAAGACGCTGACCCGGCAGACGGCGAGATGGCCACGCTCCGGGCCGTTGGGCGGGCACTCGCCAGGGCTGGCGAGGAGGTCGGGGAGATGAAGGAGACCGCCGCCGCACTCGGGCTGGGTCCCGGGCTGCCGGGCAGCAACGACCCGAAGGCGATCGCCGCCCTGTTCCGTCGCGTGCGGAATGACACGACGCTGCGCCGCATCTGCGAGCTGGCGGGCCGGTATCGGCGCCTGGCCCAGTCCCGGCAGCGGCGGAAGCTGGTCCACGGCAGCGACGACATGGTCGGCGTGGTCCTGGACGGCGACGTGGGCCGGCTGCTGCCGCACGAGCTAGCCAAACTGGTCATGCCGGACCTGGAGGATGACGTCCTCCGCCGGCTGGTCGAGCGGCAGTGCATGTGCCGGGAGTACCGCTCGAGCGAGCCGGTCGCCAAGGGGCCGATCGTCGTCTGCGTGGACGAAAGCGGCTCCATGCAGGGTGAGAACGCCCACACGGCCAAGGCGTTGGCGTTGGCACTGGCCTGGGTGGCCCGGCAGCAGAAGCGGTGGGTCGCCCTGGTCGCCTATAGCGGCGACAGCGGCGAACGGCTGCTGGCGTTGCCGCCGGGCAGGTGGGACGAGGCCGCATTGATGGACTGGCTGTCGGAGTTCATCGGCCGCGGCAGCGACCTGGACGTGCCGGTGCGAGAGCTGCCCCGGTACTACGAGGAGTTGCAGGCTCCGCGCGGTGTCACCGACGTGCTGTTCCTGACCGACGCGAAGTGCCGGATTCCGGCCGACGTGCGGGATGGGTTTCTCGGTTGGAAACGGGCCGCGACCGCCCGCCTGATCTCGCTGGTCATCGCCAACGACCCGGGCGACTTGACCGAGGTCAGCGACGAGACGCACCGGGTCGAGTCGCTCGCCGTCACCGAGGAGGCGGTCGGCAAGGCCCTCTCCGTCTGACCGCCCAACCGTCGTTGATCCGACCCGCCCGGCCATCGAACGGTGGTTGGGCGGGTTCGTTTTCATCCTCATCGAAAGGATTTCCCATGCTCACAGCAACTGCCCCAACGACGAACGGATTCCCCAACGTGATGCCCGGCATGAAGCTGCTCGGCGAGGTGATCTCGTGGACGTGTCCGGGGATCGCCGTCCGCCACGCCGACGTAGTCGCCGCCCTCCGGGACGCCGGGCTGGACGAGTCCGTCGCCCGCGTCCTGCTGCCGCGTCACGCCTTCGCCCGCGCCTGCAAGAAGCTGGCCCACGACCGGATCATCCGTCCTGTGTCCGAGGATGCCGAGGCCATCACGTTCCAGTTCACCCAGGAGAGCCGGGTCGGGGACAAGTACGAGTACACCCTGGAGACGATGCTCCGGCTGGAGAAGGCGACCGGGAAGGTCCGGTGCGACCTGGCCGGGCTGGCGACGCTCGCCCAGGACCTGCTCGACCGCGCCATCGACCACCGGACGGGCTCGGACGTGACGCGGCTGATCCAGCGGCTCTTCGACCGCCACGCCGACCTGTTCCCGGTCCGCGAGGCCGGCGGCGTCTACTTCGTGTCCCAGGCCCACGCGGCGTTCGTGGACCGGGTGCAGCAGTTCCTCAACCGGGTCAACGGGCGGCTGGCACGATTCCCGGTACCTGCGGGAACACCACACGGCGACCGGTCCGTCAAGGACGCCGTGGCCGACGGGCTCGCAACGCTCATTGCCGAGCACCGCGAGGCGGTCGCGGGGTTCGGGGAGGACACGCGGCGGGACACGCTCGACCGGGCGGCGGAGCGGATCCGGCTGACCCGGCACAAGCTGGAGGCGTATTCGACCTACCTGGCCGACGCCCGGGATCGCCTCGCCGACGAGCTGGCCGTCGCCGCCCGGGAGCTGCTGGCCCGCATCGACCGGCTCGACGGCACCGCGGCCTGACGGCCTTTTCGATCGCCCGTCCCCCACAGCCAAGGTGTCCGATGGCTCTGCCGACCCTGGCCGAGCGGCGGGCGCGGCTGCGCCAGCTGCTGGTCCTCCGCCACCCGCGGCTGTGGCCGCACTGGCCGTTCCTGCCCGTGGCCCGCCGGACGCGGGGGGCTGGCGAGTGCGGCGTGCTCTACGACGCCCGCCGCGTGTCGGGCCGGTACGGGTACAGCGCCACGGTCTTCTTCACCATCCTGTTCGCCCTGCCGCCGACCGAGGCGGCGCTGCTGGCCCTGCCGAAAGAGGTGTACGACACGGCCGAGGAGGTCTACGCCGCCGGCTGGCGGGTGGACTGACCCGGCCGGGGCGCTACCCCCCATCAACCGTCGCCCTTCCAAAGCGAGGTCCCCATGATGACCCTGCCCCGCGGGGCCGCGAAGCGGTTCCGCACGGTGCTGAAGAAGTCCCTGATGCAGGGCGAGTTCCGCGGCCGCTGGCCCGCGGTCGTCTGCCACGCCCGCAACGGCGAGGTCGCCCTGGAGGCCAGCCAGGGCGGCCTGGCCGTCCGACTGTCCCTGGAGGCCAACGGCTCGACCGGCGCGCTGGCCTTCCGGGGCGACGTGCTGCCGCAGTTCGGGGGTGCCGAAGTCGCCCTGGACTCCGCCGCCCCGGGCCGGGGCGTGGCCCGGTGGATCGACGGCGGGGTGCTGAAGGCGGCCGAGTTCCCCACGGTGCCGGCGGAAGAGGTCCGGCCGTTCCCGGACGAGCCGCGGCTGACGCCCATGCCGGACGGGTTCCTGGCGGCGTTCGCGGACGCCATCCACACGGCCGCGATGGAGCACGTCAAGGCGGCCCTGACCCGCGTGCTGCTCCGGGGCAAGGGCGGGGAGGTCGTCGCCAGCGACAGCCGGCAGCTGCTGGTCCAGCGGGGCTTCCCGTTCCCGTGGGAGGACGACCTGCTCGTGCCCCGCGTCCCGGCCTTCGTGGCCAGGGACCTGGCCCCGGACGGGCCGGCCGGCGTCGGGCGGACCACGGACCACGTCGTCGTCCGCGTGCCACCGTGGTCCTTCGCCCTGCCGATCGACACCGCGAACGCGTTCCCGGCCATCGAGGCGGTGATCCCCAGGGCCGGGGCGTCGGCGAGCCGCCTGCAGCTGGACCCGGCCGACGTTCAGCGACTGATCGACACGCTGCCGCGGCTGCCGGGCGGGGGCGACGAGCACTCCCCGGTGACGTTGGACCTGGGCCGCCCCCCGGCCGTGCGGGCGAAGGCGGACGGCACCCCGGCCGCCGCCGAGGTGGTGCTGGACCGGTCCGCCGCGGCCGGGCCGCCGGTCCGGGTCGCCACCGACCGGGCGCACCTCCTCCGGGCGCTGGCCCTGGGGTTCACCGAGGTCCTCGTCGCCCGCCCGGACAAGGCGGTCCAGTGCCGGGACCGGCGGCGGATCTACGTCTGGATGCCGCTGGACGCGGCGAGTGTCGTCCCGCCGGGGCCGGCCGTCAAGCGGGTGCAACCCGCGACGGAGCCGGAGGGTGTCCCGACGGGGAATCGCCGGCGGGCGACGTTCGTGCCTGCCCCGCCGGCGAACGGTCCCGCCCCGGCGAACGGCACTCCGAAGCCGCCGCCGAAGCTGGGCCCGGCGGGTGTGATCGCCGAGGCCACCGCCGTCCGCGGCCTGCTCCGCGACGCGGGGCTGCGGCTGGCCGGCCTGGTCCGCGCCCTCAGGCAGCAGCAGCAGCAGACCAGGGCCGTGCAGCAAGCCGTCCACTCCCTCCGGCAGCTCCAGCTCGAACAGTGACGCCCAATCCCCTTCCGGACTCTTACTCCCATGAAAGCAATTCCCACCCTGACCGATGCTGGCGGCCACACGATCGCCGAGCACGTTGACCACCTGCGGCGGTCCCTCGACTCGTTCGGCCGCAAGCTCCGCGACGCCGTTTCCGTGGCCGTCGGGGAAACCGTCTCCGGCACCGTCCAGGCGGCCCTGCGGGCGGCCCTGGCCGACCTGGCCGGCCTGTCCCCGGCGGCCGAGGAGGCGCGGCAAGTCCGGTACGGCCCGCCGCCCTACTGGGGCGAGCCGGACGAGTGGGGCGGCCCCGGCTACGCTTCCGACCGGGGCCCACCGCCCAGTGACGTCGACGACCGCGACCCCCACGCGGATTCGACCGCCGGGAGCCGCTGGCCCATGTTGGCATTCGTCGGGGGTCGCCTGCTGGCCGCCTGGCTGCGGCGGATTCCCGAGGACAGGCGGTGGCTGACGGCGGCCGGCGTCGGCGTCGTGGCCGCGTTGGCGGTCGTCGCCGGCTTGCCGGGTGTCGGCCTGCTCCGATCCACCGCGGCCCTGACGTCGCTCGCGGACGTCCTCCGCGGCGGCGCCGCGGCCGTCTCCCAACTCACGCCCTGACCCGCAACAGCCGCAACTGCCAGCCGTTACCTGCCCGTCGGCCAGCCCCGAACACCTCGGTGTTGCGGGTCCGCCACGAGCCGGGAGGTGCGGAGGGGTGCGTAGCGGTTGTCCGGCAGGATCACGAAGGAGTCACCCATGACGACGATGATGACCAACGGCCGGGCGCGGAAGACCCTGGCCGACCAGATCGACCGCCTGGACGCGATCCTCGACGGCCTGGCCGACGCCCTCAACCAGGCGGTCGCCGAGGCGGTCAAGGAAGCCGTGGCCGTGGCCGTCCAGGCGGCCGTGGCCGAGACGCTGGCCCACCCCGAGCTGCGGCGGCGGGTGACGCCGGCGGCCGAGCGGCCGTCCCCGCTGCGGCGGCTCCTGGCGAAGGTCCGCCGGGCGGCGGGGGCGGTGACGGCGGGGGTGTGCGGGTTCGCCCGCCGGGCCGCCGCGGCGGTGGCCGGGGCGCCCCGGGCGGTGGCGGCCCGGGTCGCCGGCGCCTGGATCACGACCAGGGGCATGGTGGCGGCGGTCGCCCGGTCGGTGCCGGCGTGGCCGGGCCTGGTGTGGCGGCTGCGGGCGGCGGTGCTGCTGGCGGTGGGCGTGGGCGGCACGGTGGCGGTCGCCTGCTACCTGGCCGGCCCGGCCGTGGCCGCGGCCGTCGGCGGCCTGGCCGGGGCCCGGGACACGCTGCGGGCCCACGCCCGGCGGCTGCGGCTCTGACGATCGGCGGCGCGGTTCGGGACTCGGACCGGCGGGGCCGGGGAAGGAGGGCGTGTGGCCAGGTGGGTGGTGATGGACGAGTTCCAGGTGACCGTGCTGGCCCCGACCGGGCTGCCGGCGACCGCGGCCGCGGCGATCCGCCGGGCCCTGGACCGGCCGGCGTTCCGGGCCGCCCTGCGGCGGGCCGCGCGGGAGGCCACCCGCCGGTTCCCGGCCCTCGCCCGCGCCCGGGTGGTAGTCACCCGTTGACGGCGGGCCGGGGCGGCGGAGAACGGTTCGGTGGCCGGGCCGGTTCCGCCGGCGCCGCGGGGCCGCGCCCACGGCGCGGCCCCGCGGCCGAACCCGACGCGGGCCGCCGGGACGCCCCGGTGCTTTCTTTACCCGTCAGCTGTTCCCGTGCGACCGCCGCGGCCGGCCCGACACCCCGGCCGCCTTGAATCACGCACCGGCACGCCGGGGACGGCTGACCGCCCGTGGGGCCCATGGCGGCAGGTTCACGAGGAAACGGCCTGGTTCCCGCCCGGCGGGGACCCGGGCGGGCAGTGCTACCAGCCGCAGATCATGCCCGGGTGGGTCGCCCCGGACGGCCGGTCGTTCTGGCTGGCCTGGACGCAGTTCCCCAGGGGGTACTACTTCCAGTGCCAGAAAGTCGAAATTGTCCTCCGATGACCGCCCCGCGGCTGCGGGAACACAGTACTTGTCCGGCGAACGACACCCCGCATTGAATGAGTGAACTCGGCCGGGCGCGGGCCCCTCCGAACCCCGCCGCGGCCCGACGATCAACGTTCCTGCGTTGCCGTCGACGTGCGAACCGCTATGACGCAGCGCGCTACCTCGTCCATGATCCACGGCCCCTCACCCTTCGGGACCGCCGCGGAATAGCTGAGTTCCCGCTCGGCCGTGCGGATTACGCATCCCTGGGCGGGAGCGATCGCGCCGCCGCTCGGAACGCGCCCCTGGCCCGGCGGGACGCCGATGCTGATCACGAGTGCTGTCGGCACCGTCGTCCGCAGGCCGATCCCCAGCAGCGCCGCACGATACGTGATTGTTCTTGGGGTGATTCGTAGCTCACGTCGGCCGAACAGTTGGGTGAGCCCGTTGAGCAGTGCC
This sequence comes from Gemmataceae bacterium, assembly GCA_036406755.1. Classification (GTDB taxonomy): domain Bacteria; phylum Planctomycetota; class Planctomycetia; order Gemmatales; family Gemmataceae; genus DASXAN01. The sequence continues at coordinate 1,315 of DASXAN010000619.1, read as the reverse complement.
GCAATCGCTATTAGCGAAAGCAACCCCGCGGCGAACATCGCCGCGGCGAATCCCCCAGGCGTTTGGATTTGCTTGCACCATCGAACCAGGAGAGGCAGCGCGACGGCCGGCATGGCCAGCCCCAAGTAGAGGACGTTACCCACGCCGGCGAACGTTCGCGTCTCGACCGTGTTCGGAAAAACGATCCGCGCGCCGTCCTCACCCTCTTCAATGCGAATCTTGACGTCCCCCGGTCGCGGCACCGGTTGATCCCCCGGCGGCGCCGCCGGCGGCACTGCGGAGGCGACCCTGACCAGGAATTGATTGACCTTCCACCCGATCCAATCCATCTCACCGCGGGAGAGCGATTCGCCGAATCGGAGATTCGGCCCGGCCGCGGACGCGCCGTTCATTGCTCGGCCGGCCGGTTCCGGGCCGATCTCGATCCCGCCCGGCCACGACCGGCGACCTCCGTCGCGTCCGCTCGGGCCTTGCTTGTACCACGGCCGGGCCCGGCTCCGCGGGTCGAGCGCGGAATCCCGTCGCGTTTCGTTGCCGTAGAGGCTCGTCGTCACGACCGCCCGGTCGGGCGCGACCAGCACCCGGGTCCTGGTCAGAAAGCGATCGGCGAGGCCCAGAAACGCGATCGCGAGGGCAAGACACGCCAGCGTCCCGAACAAGAGCACCGCCGGGAACCAACCGTTCGACAGGCTGGCGACGACGAGCAGGAACGCCGCGACGACGGCGAGCGCCACGCCGAAGCGCCCGAATAGGCGACCGGGTCGAGCCGGCAGATCGAGCACGATATGCTCGTCGGTCTCGCGACATTGAACGCGGCTGCCGACCAGCGTCTCGGGTTTCGGTGACCGGTCCATGCGACACTTGTGGATTCGGAGTGCGCGGGACGGGAACGGCCAAATCCGTCCGGTCCGAGTCGTACCGGAGCTTTGTATTGTTGTAGCCGCCCGTCGAAGAACCCGATTCTTGGGCCCGGGCCGGGACCGACGTTGTTCAGTTTAAGCCAACGGTGCCACACGATAGCCCGAAACCGTCCCGTGGCTGACAGCAGCAGCGCGTTCGGCGTTGCGCCGTCCCGCTCACACCTTGCACTGCAAAGCTTCGCTGACGGCACGAATCCGGACCGAAAACGGTTTCGTTTTCTCCCGCGTACATGACGACGTACACCAGGGAATACGAAATCCGTTTCAGCACAGTTGGGCGTCTCACGGTGTCGCCGCAACTCCTTGTCCTCAGATGGTTAAGACCGATGATAGCTAAGAAGAGGCCACGTCAAGGAATTGGACGGGCGTCTTCCCCCTGACACCCTGGCGGGGGG
>DASXAN010000618.1:0-2483 GCA_036406755.1 Gemmataceae bacterium | reverse complement strand
CCGGGCAGTTCGGGGCCGTGCAGGCCGCCCCCCAAATCCACCCGGTCGGCCCACCCTGGGTGCCGATCCCGTATCCCGGCCCGAGGCCCCACTTCTCGGCGTGGATGCTCTCCCCGACCATGAACGTGCTGCTGGTGCCGTCGGTGATGTCGCTCAGCCGGATCTTGCTGTTGATCTCGAACACGCCGTCCACGTACACGTCGCCCCGCCAGCCGTGGCTGACCCGCGCCTTGCCGCCGGCGATGCCGAAGTAGTCCCGACGGTTCGGGTAGGTGTCCCACTTGCCGTTGCTCGGGCAGAGGTACAGCGGGATGACGTTCCCGCCGAGGGTCGGGTAGTTGGCCTGCCAGCCGGCGTCGAGGTTGTACTGGCCGTAAAGGGCCGTCTGCTCCTCGTAGGGAAGGATGACGGTGAACGTGGAGTTTCCGCGGCAGTCGCCGGACCCGCTGTTACAGTGCTTGGCGACATCGATGGCGGCCCCGGCCGGGAGGATCCCCATGGCCGTGTCGTAATTGAGGATGGCCAGGGCGATCTGCTTGAGGTTGTTGGCGCACTTGGCCCGGGCGGCCGCCTCGCGGACCTTCTGGACGGCCGGCAACAGCAGGCCGATGAGGATCGCAATGATGGCGATCACCACCAACAGCTCGATCAGCGTAAACGCGGACCGGTCACGACGCATGGCGGACCTCCCCTTCGACCGACCGGTTCGCCGGCCGGCGACCCCGCGACCGCCGCCCGGCGCACAAAAGGCCGGCGGCCGCGGCAACGACGAGGCAGCAAGAGCCCGGTTCCGGGACCGGGGTGAACGCGAAATTGAGATAAACCTGGCCGGTGGCCAGGCCGTTCAGGCTCGCCGACGTGGGAACGGCGTTGAACCCGGTGAACGTGAACTGGCCGAGCGAGTTGATCGAGAACGGCGTCGCCGACGGCGAGTCCTGGCCGACCTGGAAGCTGTAGCTCTGAGCGGGGTCGAACGTCACGCCCGTGCCGATGACGTCGATCGTCGTGCCGCCGCTGAGGGTCAGCGGCCCGGTGACGTCGAGGAAGCTGTTGCTGGTCGGGCTGGGCACGGTGCCGGTCGTGCTGCCGCCCGAGTCCGCGGCGGCGGGCGTGGGCGTCAGGCCGTTGAGCAGTTCGAACGCGAGCTGCCCGGTGCCGGTGGTCGTCAGCCCGTTCGCCAGGGTCATGGTGCCGACCGAGTTGCCGGGGCGGAGCGTGCCGCCCCCGTTGACGGTGACAGGGCCGGCGACGGTGGCGGTGCCGCGCAGCGTGCCGCCGTTGACCGTGGTCGGACCGGTGTAAGTGTTCGCGCCCGTGAGGGCGAGCGCGCCGGCCCCGGCCTTGGTGAGCGCGAACCCGCCGCCGCCGTCGCCGATCGCCCCGCCGACGGTCAGCACGCCGCCGCCGACGGTGACCACCCGGTTGCCCGTCAGCGTCACCGCCCCCGTCCCCATGTTCAGGTCGTTGGTGCCGGTGAAGGCGAAGTCGCCCGCCCAGGTCTGGGCGTTGTTGGTGGCCAGCGTGACCGGGTTGCCGCTGGTGTTGTCGATCGTCCCGCCGTTGATCGTGAACGTCCCGGTGCCGAGGGAACTCGTGGCCGCCGTACTCAGGTTGGATCCGGCGGCGGTCGTGCTCTGACTGAACGTGACGGTGTTGCCCACGGCGTCGATCGCCCGAATGAACGTGCCGGCGGAGATGCCGGCGCTGCCGGTGAGCCGCTGGCCGAGCACGAGGTTCGGGATCGCCGCCGGGGACACGGACACGAACGACGCCCCGCTGGCGTACGACGCCGCGATGCCGGCCTGGGCCGCGACGCCGCCGTTGTTGACGTTCAGCGTCGTGCCCGCCCCGAGGGAGACGCCGCCGCCGAAGCTGTTGTGCCCGGCGATGGTCAGGGTGCCGCCGCCGATGACGCTGACGGCCCCGTTCGTCGCCGAGACGACCGTCGTGATCGGCGTGTTGATCGCCGTGCTGAACCCGTTGGTGTCGATGACCCCGCTGGCCACGGTCGCGGACCCGGCCCCGAACCCCATGATCGGCAGCGGGTTCGTCGACGCGCCGCCCAGCGAGGTCGTCAGGAGTGTCGGGACGTTGGCGGTGAGCCGGAGCGTGGCGCCGTTCTGAAACGTCAACTGCGCCGTGCCGGTCGCGCCGGCGGTGGCGATGACGTTGGCGTCCTGGTTGATGCTCGTGCCGAGCGTCAGCAGGCCGGCGTTGATGTTCAGCCGCGACCCGAGGAAGCCGGAGGAGGAGCCGGTCTGCTGGGCGCTGAACGAGATCGGCGTGTTGCTCAGGTAGTTGACCGTGCCGCCGGTGCCGTTGCCGACGTTGAACGTCGCATTGACGGCCGAACTCCCGTTGAAGGCACCCGGATTCGTGGCGAGGACCAGCGGCCCGTTGAGCGTCAGCGTGGCGTTCGGGTTCGTGCTCGCCGTTCCCCGCACGACGGTGTACGGGCCGTTGACCGTGACCGACGTGGTGTT
>DASXAN010000617.1:0-2253 GCA_036406755.1 Gemmataceae bacterium | reverse complement strand
GCCGCCCTCGCCGTGGTTGTCCGCCCGCATGATGAACCAGACGTACTTGACCGTCACCACCATGACGAGCGCCCAGAACACGAGCGAGAGGATGCCGAACAGTCCTTCGGCGTGAGCCTCGGGGCCGTCCAGGGCGAGCAGGCACTCCTTCAGGGTGTACAGCGGGCTGGTGCCGATGTCGCCGAAAACGACTCCGAGCGCCCCCAGGGACAGGGCTGCGAGACTGGCCCGGTGGCCGGCATGGGCCGTGCCGGCGGCGCTGGCTGGCGGGGCACTCCTGGTCCCGACGCCGATTGGGTCTGAGGTCATCAGTGTCCCCTCGGGTGGCCCGGACTTCCTGGTGATCTGGGCGGTCACCAGACTGGAAATGGGAATCCCCCTCGATCCGTCTAGGCCGGCAATTGCTCGCTCGGCGCGGCCGCCGGCGGGGCGGGGGCCGCGTCCCCGGCGCCGGCCCGCCCTTGCGTCAGAACGAGCTGCCCCGACCGGCCGATGTCGTCGAAGAAGTGGCCCGTCACGTGCCAGGCGCCGCCGTCGCGGCGGAACTCGCACGTCGCCGCCCCGGAGAACTGCCGGGCCATCGACCCGGCCCCGTCCGTCCGCGGCAGGCTCTCCTCGAACGTGTAGAGGAACCGGAGCGTGTTCACCCCGGCCATCATGCCGACGCGGATCGTCGCCATGTCGCTGTGGATGAGCACCAGCCCGCCGGCCTCGGCCCGCCGCTGGACCAGCAGGCTGATCTGCTCCCAGGTCTGGGAGACGCGCATGAAGAAATCGCCGTGGAAGGCGGCCCCCGAGTCGGTCGCGGAATTCCACTCGAGGGTCCCGCGGTATTCCCCGTTCAGGTCCGGCGGCGCGGACAGGCCGATCAGGCGGAACATCCGCGCGCCCAAACTCGTCCGCCAGAGGTAGCCGTTGAACACGTTGAGCAGGACGCCGTACAGGAACAGGGCCGTAAACCCGCCGAAGAACAGGGCCGCCTTGTCGACATCCAGGTCGTCCCCCCAGTACCGCCGGAGGAATACCATGACCCAGTGCTGGGCGAGTGGCGCGAGGAAGGCCGTGATCACGGCCAAAAACGCGTACATCCGCGACCGGCCGCTCGGGCCGTTGCTGTGGATCGAATAGTCGTGCCCTTCGATCATGTGACGGCCTCCGGCGCCTCAGGTGGATTCTCGCGGGTGCCACTCGGTCGTCCGCCACGCCCCGGGGTCGCCGCGCCCGGTCACGGCTCGCAGATGGCCAGTTCGTCCAGCGCCTCCGCCAGGGTGGCGTACCGCTCCGACCGCTTCGGCGCGCACATCCGCCCGATGACCTCGGCGGCCCCGGCCGGGTCGCTCATGAAGTCGGGCGTCCCCTTGCGGCTCAGTTTCGCGGTCAGCAGGTCGGCGTCCACGGCCGACCCCTTCCCCGCCAGCACCGCCTCCGCGTCGTGCAGCGGCGGCTCTCCGGTGATGAGCTGGTAGAACACCAGCCCGAGCGCGTAAACGTCGCTGGCGGGCACCACGTCGCTGGGGTTCTGCCAGACGGCCGGGTCCACGTACCGGCGGTCGAAGTGGCCGCGGACCGACTTGGCGAGGCTCAGGTTCGGGGCGTCCGGGATGTACGCCAGGTCGAAGTTCCCGAGCTTCACCACGCCGCGGGGGCCGACGGCGATGTTGCGGGGCCGGACGTCCCGGTGGATGACGCCGTGGCGGTGGGCGTGCGCCAGCCCGCCGGCCACCCCCTTGATGATCCGGGCCTTCTCGTCCCAGGTCAGTACCCGCTCGCCGTGGGCGTCGAGCAGCCACTCGAGGATTTGCCCGCCCTCGATGAAATCGGTCGGCTCGACGAAGCTGTCGTCGTTCCAGGCGAACATGTCGCCGGTGCGGACGAGGTTCGGGTGCGACCCGAGCAGCCGCATGGCGTCCTGGCCGTGGAAGACCTCCCGCAGCCGGTACTCCTTCTCCGCCGCCGTCGCGTAGACGTCGAGGTGGTAGACCTTCAGGACGGTCAGCGGCTGGGTGCGGATGAACCGGTGCCGGGCCAGGAACAGGGTGAACCGCTCGTCCTGGTCGAGCTTGTCCACGACGTCGTACAGGCCGATCCGCTGGACCTTCTTCGCCGGGCGGGTGGTGAACAGGGCCTCGCAGACCATGTCGGCGAGGGCCGACACGTTCCCGGTGCTGACCGGCAGGTACTTGGGGTCGCTGACCCGTTCGACGGCGTCGCGGAGGTGGACCACCCGGCCGGCCTGGTCGTCGTTGAGCTTGG
>DASXAN010000616.1:0-3751 GCA_036406755.1 Gemmataceae bacterium | reverse complement strand
GCTCGGCTCGCTCGACCCACCCTACAACTCAGGAAAGCTGCCACGCCAGCATCTTGAACGGGTCGGTCCACTTCGCGTTCACGCCCAGCGCCGCCGACGGCTCGTACCCGCAGTGCACCATGCAGTGCTCGCACCGCGGGTCCTTCCCCCGGCCGTACTTCTCCCACGGCGTCTGTTCGATCAGGTCGTCGAACGACTCGTGATGTTGATCCGTGATCAGGTAGCACGGCCCCTTCCAGCCTTTGACGTTCCGCGTCGGGTTGCCCCAGGCCGTGCACGGCAGGTCCCGCTTGCCGGCCAGGAACTCCAGGTACACCGGCGACGTGCCCAGCCGGTACTTCTTCAACAGCCGCTCCGCCTCGCGGAACTTGGCCACGATCTGGTCCCGCGTCAGGAAGATTTCCGCCGCCCCGGTCGGGTTCGTCTCCTTGACGGCCGCGTACCCGTACGCCGGGGCGAGCAGGAAGTTGTCCACCTTCAGCTTCGTCAGGAACGCGAACAACCGGTCGATCTCGTGCAGGTCCGTGTCCTGGTAGATCGTCGTGTTGGTGCAGACTTGGAAGCCCGCCTTCTTGGCGACCTTGATGCCCTCGACGGCCTCGCGGAAGACGCCGTCCCGCTCCACGGCCCGGTCATGCGTCGCCTCCAGGCCGTCGAGGTGGACGTTGAAGAAGAACCGGCTGGACGGCTTGAACTCGCCGAGCCGCTTGCGGGTAAACATGCCGTTGGTGCAGAGGATGACGTGCCGCCGGCGGCGGAGGATTTGGCGAACGAGCGGGCCGATCTGCGGGTAGATCATCGGCTCGCCGCCGCAGATCGACACGACCGGGGTGCCGGCCTCGTCCACGGCGGCGAGGCATTCTTCGACGGTGAGCTTTTCCTTGATCGTCTGCGAGTACTCGCGGATGCGGCCGCAGCCGGTGCAGGTCAGGTTGCAGGCGTGCAGCGGTTCGAGCATGAGCACCAGCGGGAACCGCTTCGTCCGTGCCAGCTTCTTGCGGAGGATGTACCCGGCGATCGACAACGTCATGCCCAGGGGGAAGCGCATCGGTGAATCTCCGTCGGTTAGCCGCGACGCGCGGCGGAGCGCTCCGCTGCGCGTCGCGGCTAACCGGATTGCCGCGCCAGCGCCATCAGCGGGAAGTACAGCGCGTAGTAGTGGTACTTCAGGTAAAACACCTTCGGGAACCCGGTGCCGGTGAACGGCTCCTCGGCCCACGTCCCGTCGTCCCGCTGCGTCCGGGCCAGCCAGGCGACGCCGGCCCGGGCGGCAGGGCTGTCCGCCTCGCCGGCCGCCACCAGGCCGAGCACCGCCCACGCCGTCTGCGACGCCGTCGGGGCGCCGATCCCGGCCTGCGTCGGGTCGTCGTAGCTGCGGCACGACTCGCCCCAGCACCCGCCCGGCTGCTGCACTTTTTTCAGCCACTCGGCCGCCCGCCGGACCATCGGGTCGGCCGCCGGCACGCCGATCTTGGCCAGCCCCTGCAAGACCTGCCAGGTGCCGTACAGGTAGTTGACGCCCCACCGCCCCGGCCAGCCGCCGTGCGGCTCCTGGGTGCGGCGGAGGAAGGCCAGCGCCCGCCGCACCTGCGGGTGGTCGGTCGTGTAGCCGTGGTGGCCGAGCGCTTCGAGGACGCGGGCGGTGATGTCGGGGCAGCTCGGGTCGAGCATGGCGTTGTGGTCGGCGAACGGGACCCGCTCCAGCACCTTGCGGTCGATGTCGCGGTCGAACGCGGCCCAGCCGCCGTCCTTGTTCTGCATCCCTAACAACCACTTCAGCGCCCGCTGAGTCGCCTCCAAGCCCACGGGTTGCACCCCGTGGGTCTTTTGCGGCGCACACCGCCCCAGCGCCATCAGCACCATCGCCGTGTCGTCCGTGTCCGGGTAGAACCCGTTACGGTACTCGAAGAACCACCCGCCCGGCTCCAGCCCCGGGTTCGCCAAGCTCCAGTCGCCCGGCCGGCGGACCTCCTTCGCCAGCAGCCACTCCACCCCGGCCCGCACGGCCGCGGCCCGCGGCGGCAGCCCGGCGTCCGCCAGCCCGATCAGCGACAACGCCGTGTCCCACACCGGCGACACGCACGGCTGCAACCGCAGCGTGTCCCCCTGCGGGATCATCAGGTCGTCGAGCTGCTGCACCGCCCAGCGGAACTCCGGGGCGTCCTCCGGCACGCCGAGGCACCGCAGCGCGATGACGGTGTAGATCATCGGCGGGAAGATCGCCCCGAGGCCGTCGCTGTCGGCGTAGTGGTCCCGCATCCACGCCGCCGCCTCGCGGACCGCCCGGCCGCGGAACGGATTCAGGCCCCACTGCTCGACCTTCTTCCACAGCCAATCGACGCCGAGGAAGAAGTTCGTCCAGCTCAGCTGCCCCTGCGGCGGGCACGGCCACAGCGGCGTCTCCGGCGGGTCGAGGAACAGCTCGCGGATGCCCATCTCCGTGGGAAGCTCGCGGACCGGCCGGTGGGCGCAGACGATGCTCAGCGGGACGAAGATCGTCCGCGACCAGCTCGACATGGCGTAGACGTTGACGTAGAACCAGCGCGGCAACAGCACCAGCTCCGGCGGCACGCTCGGACAATTGGCGTACGGGAACTGGCCGAGCAGCGCCAGGTAGAACTTGGTGAAGCTGTTGCACCGGGCCGCCCCGCCGAGCGAGCGGATCACGTCCGCGGCCCGGGTCATATGCGGGGCGTCGGCCGGCTCGCCGGCGACCTTCAGCGCCAGGTACGCCTTCACCGACACGCTCAGCTCCGGCGACCCGCCGGGGTAGTTCGACCACGCCCCGTCCGGTTGTTGCTGTCGCAGGACGTAGTTGGCGGCCGCCCGGACGCGGGGGTCGTGCTCGCGGCCGAGGAAGGCCATGAGCAGGACCCACTCGGACTCGAGGATGGTGTCGCCCTGAAGTTCGCCGACCCAGTGGCCGTCGGGCTTCTGGCGGTCGAGCAGCGCGCGGCGGGCGTTTCGGACGGCGGCGCGGAGGCGGCCCGCGCGAGGAGTGGTGGGGGTCGGGGAGGGCAGTCCGTGCACGGGAAGTCCCTTCCGTGAACCGGGGCAACGGCGGCCCGAGTGTAATCCGGGGCAAACCGCTTCCGCAAGGGCAAGTGGGGCAAGCGGCGGGGCGGCCGGGGGCGGGGCGGTCCGCACGTGGCGGGATCGAAAGCCACCGCCGGCATGGCAGTTGCGGCGAAGATCGGTAGACGACTAACACATTGTGCCGGCCGTTTGCGGGTCTGGCGTGGGACGCCGGCACCGGCCCGGCACCGGGATCGTTTTTCAACGGAGGTGTGCGATGGCGACTTACTCGCGAGACGCCGGCCGGGTGCCGCCGGCCGCGTGGGCCAGCTGGCTGAACCTGATCCTCGGCCTGTGGATGATCATTTCCCCGTTCGTGGTCCGGTACTCGATCAGCCCGGCGGCGACGTGGAACGGCGTGGTGCTTGGCATCCTGGTGGCGATCGCCGGCGTGGTGGCGGCGCAGAGCTTCTCGGCGGCGGCGAGCTGGTGGAACGTGGCGTTCGGCGTGTGGCTCATCATCTCGCCGTGGCTCCTGCGGTTCGCGGACGTACGGGGGGCGATGACCAACAACGTGATCTGCGGGGCGGCGGTCCTCATCCTCGGCCTGATCGCGGCCCTGACGCGGGCGTCGACGGTGAATCGCCCGCTGGGCACGAGCCCGGGGGTGTGACGGTAAGGCGAGCGGGGTCGGGGTACCCAGCGCAGCTGGGTCGCAGCGCCCCGAGCGCCCCCA
>DASXAN010000615.1:0-9090 GCA_036406755.1 Gemmataceae bacterium | reverse complement strand
GGGGCGCGGGATTCCCCTCACCCCCCGGCCCCCTCTCCCATAAAGGGAGAGGGGGAGGAAGAAGTCGCTGGCTGGTCCCCTTTCTCCCCGGAGGACAGGGGGAGAAAAAACAGGTAGATGCCATGCCCCCTCGCCCCCTGGTCGTCAAAGTCGGCGGCAGCCTGGCCGACTGGCCGGACCTCGGCCCCCACCTCCGCCGCTGGCTCGACCGCCACGCCCTGGCCGAAACCGTCCTCGTCCCCGGCGGCGGACCGGCCGCCGACGTCGTCCGCAATCTCGACCGCACCCACCAGTTCGGGGCCGAGGCGGCCCACTGGCTGGCCCTGCGGGCGATGACGCTCATGGCCGAGTTCCTCGACGAGTTGCTCCGCGACGCTGGCGTGACGAACACGGAGCTGTCCGACGGTGCCGACCTGGCCGCCGCCTGGGGCCGCGGCCGGTTGCCGGTCGTGGACGCGTTCGCCTTCTGCACGGCGGACGAGGCCCGGCCCGGGGCGCTGCCGCACACCTGGGTGGTGACCAGCGACAGCGTTGCGGCGAGGGTGGCGGTCGTCGTCGGGGCGGCGGAGGTGGTGCTCTTGAAGTCGGCCGCCCCGCCTGGGGATGATGTCGCGGACTGGGTGGCCGCCGGGTACGTGGACGAGTGGCTGCCGCGGGTGCTGGGCGGGACGGCCGTCGGGGTGCGGGCGGTGGACCTGCGGGGGTGGGGGCCGTGATCGTCCTGCAAGGCCCCCGCGAGCGGCTCGACGGCGTGGTCCTGTCGCCGGACGGGCGGCTCGCGGCGTGCGCCGGGGGCAGTGAAGGCCAACTCCTGTTGTGGGACATCACCGCGGGCCGGCGCCTGGAATTGAACCCGCCCGCCGTCCCGATCTACCGGACCGCATATGCCTTTTCACCCGACGGTCGCTGGCTGGCGACGGGCCTGGGCCACCTGCTCCGAATCTACGACAGCACGACCGGCCGTCTGTCGGCAGAACTCCATCTCGCGGATGAGGTCGTCCCGGCGTTGCGGTGGCACCCGGCCGGCCGCCTGCTCGCGTCGGTACCGGCCTGGGGGCCGGCGGCCGGTGACAACCTGCGCTGGTTCGATTCCACCGCCCGAATGATGCCGCAGAAGGGATTTCGGACGGCGGACCAGGCCGTCTACGGATTGGCGTTTGCGCGCGACGGCCGCACCCTCGTGACCCGCGGGACAGACGGGCTGAACCGCTGGGACGTTCGCCGCCGCCGACATCTCGGCCACTGGCCGCTGGCGGACCGGGATTCGTCGTCGTTGGCCGCCAGCCCGGACGACCGCTTTGCCGCCGTCCCGCAACGGTCGCAGCTGCACGTTGTGGACCTGACCGGCCAAGGCGGTGGTATGACGGTTCGGCACGCCCCCCGTAAGCGCTTTCAGGGGGCGGCGTTCACTCCGGACGGCCGGCACCTGGCGGCCGTCGGCGGCAGCGACGCCGTGCGGTTCTGGGACACGGCCACCTGGCGGGAACGGCAATCGTACAACTGGGGCGTCGGTGAACTGCGCGGCGTGGCCTTCACCGCGGACGGCCTGCGGGGCGTCGCCGTCAGCGCGACCGGGGCTCTCGTCATCTGGGACACGGACCTCTGACCCATGCAGATCCTCCGCGCCGCGGGCGTCACCGACTTCGTCAGCATCGTCCGGTTCACGCCGGACGGCGGCCGGCTCGTCGCCGGCTCCGCCGACCAGTGCGTCCGCGTCTGGGACCTGGCGACCGGCGCCGTCGTCGCCACCATCGACCGCCGGCCGACGGCTGACCACCGGGCCGTCGTCCTGTCGCCGGACGGCACGCACGTCGTCACCGGCGACGGCGCCGGCATCCGCGTGTGGGACGCGGCCACCGGCGGTCTGGTCCGCACCATCACCCTGTCCCGCGGCAACCCGTACACGGTGACCGTCACCCCAGGCGGGCGGGAACTCGTGGCCTCGAACGACCCGTACGCCGCCCCCGGCCTGCAATTCTGGGACGCGGCCACCGGCGAACCGCTGCCGGCGTGGTCGATGCCGTCGCCGATCGACTTTTCCCGGCTGGCGTTCAGCCCGGACGGCCGGCGGCTGGCCGCCCACGCCGGGGCCGGCGTCGCCGTCTGGGACGTGGTCACGCACCAGCCGCTCTTCGACTCGCCCGCTGCGCCGACGCTGGGCACGGCCGCGTTGGCGTGGGCGCCGGCCGGCCGGACGCTGGCGTCCGGGTCCGGCAACGTGCTGTACGTCTGGGACGTGCTCGACGGGCGGGAGGTGGCCCGGCTGAAGCAGCCGCGGAAGCACTTCCAGTCGGCGGCGTTCAGCCCGGACGGGCGGACGCTGGTGACGGTGTCGAACGAGGCGACGGCCCGGGTGTGGGACGCGGCGACGTGGCGGGAGCGGCAGGCGTACGCCTGGGGGGCGGGGCCGCTGAAGTGCGTGGCGTTCGCCGCCGACGGGCTGCGGCTGGCGGCCGGCGGCGAGAAGGGGCAGGCGGTCGTGTGGGACGTGTGAGTTGGTGAGTGGTGAGTTGGTGAGTGGTGAGTGGTGAAAACCCTCTGACCACTCCACCGCTCCACCACTCACCACTCACCACTCACCACTCACCACTCACCACTCACCATTCACCCGGTACAATGGCCTCTGGCACTTCCGAACGGGGCAGAGCGAATGCGGGGCTGGCAGGCACACGGGCGGGCGGTCGTCGGGCTGGCGTTCTCGCCGGCCGACGGCACCCTCGCGTCGGCGGCCGACGACGAGCCGGGCGTCCGCTTGTGGGACGTGGCCGCCGGGGCGGTGCAGCGGGAGCTGGCCCTGTTCCGGGAGACGGCCACCAGCCTGGCGTTCGCCCCGGACGGCAAGATGCTCGCGGCCGGGCGGAAGCTGTCGGTCGAGCTGTGGGACCCGGCCACCGGGGCGCAGCGGCTCATCCTCGAGGGCCACCGTCACGTCAGCCGGTCGCTGGCGTTCGCCCCCGGCGGCGGGTCGCTGCTGTCGGCCGGCGAGCGGCTCGGCGGCCACTGGCACGGGTCCGCCCAGGCCATCCTCTGGGACCCGGCCGACGGGCGGGTGACGGCCGAGTTCGTCGGCCAGGAGTCGGCCCAGCTCGGGCTGACGCGGGCGCTGGATGCGACCACCGTCCTGTGGGTCCGGCCGGGGCCGACGGCGAAGTCCGACCCGGTCGTGATCGTGACCGACGTGCCGGCCGACCGGCCGCGGGTCGTGTTCGACGCCCCCGGCCCGCCCCGGGACGCCGCCCTGTCGCCGGACGGGCGGACGCTGGCGGCGGCCGTCCGCGGGGACGTCGTGCTCTGGTCGCTGGCCGACCTCCCGGAGATCCCAAGCCCCAAATCCCAAGCTCCAAAGCGGGCCGGTTGGGATTTGGGATTTGGGGTTTGGGATTTCCTCCGCCGGCCGGCGCGGGTCGTCGTACCGCCGCTGGCGCCGCGGCTGGTGCTGCCGGCCGGGGCGGAGCGGATCGACGCGATCGCGTTCACGCCGGACGGCCGGCGTCTGGTGGCCGGCAGCGCCGTCGGGGCGGTGCGGGTATGGGACGTGCCGGACTTGGCCCCGGCGAGCGGGGATGCGTCAGCGCCTCGGGAGCCGCCGTTGCCGCGGGCGGCGTTCGACTGGGGCCTCGGCCCGGTGACGGCGGTGGCGGTGGCCGCCGACGGGCTGACGGCCGCCGCCGGCGGGGCGGGCGGGCGGGTCGTAGTCTGGGACCTGGAAGATTGACTCTGGCGAGCGGGGTCGCGTGCGCACCCCGGGCGCTCACGCGACCCCCGCTCGCCGTTACGGGTAGACGGTGAACAGCCGCTGGACGAACTGGTTGAGGTCCAGGAGGTCCACGTCGCCGTCGCCGTCGAAGTCGAACGCCGGGTTGTAGTTCGGCTGGCCGACGACCCCGAACAGGGCCGGCACCAGCGGGTTCAGGTCCAACAGGTCCACGTCCTTGTCCCCGTCGATGTCCCCGAACAGGCGGTGCGTGGCGAACGTCGTGTTCCCGCCCGGGGTGCCGTCCCCATCCCCGTCGAGGCCCCAGCCCAACGCGGCGTCGGTCACCGCGGCGGCATTGACGGTCAGGGTGTACAGGCCGTCGATCAGCGACGGGTTGGCGCCGGCCGCCGTGTTCGCCTCCGTGAATGGGCCGGAGAAGGTGAGCGTCACCACCGTCCGCCCCTGGGCGTCCGTCGTCACGGTCGGCGTCAGGGTCACAATTCCGGTCGGGCCCGTCGGGCCAGTGCGGGCGAGCTGGAACGCCGCGGCCGGACCGTTGGGGAACGTCACCGGGCCGGAAAACGTGACGGTCAGCGACCGCACCACCGACCGCTGGGCCGACCCGTCGTTGACCTGCACCGAAGCCGTGACCGGCTGGTACTCGTACGCCCCGATGTCCTGGCGCGGGCCGGTGACCCGGGGGAAGCCCCGCTGGTCGATCGTCAGGGTGGTGGACGGGTCGCCGGCGTTCAGCAGCGGGCTGCCGGCCGCGAACGCGACCGTCCGGGTCGGCCCGCCGTTGTCGGCGAGCGGCCGGAGGTTGAGGTTCGCCCCGACCGGCAGGTCACCCGGCCCGGGGGTGTAGGTGAAACCGGTCGTGCTGCCGATGGCCGAGTAGGCGGTGGTCACCACAGCCCCGTAATAAGCCGACACGTCGTGCTTGCCGTTGGCGGCCTGGTTTCCCAAGACGATTGTGCTGTCCAAGTTGACCGTCGACCCGTACCCGGACCTCAAGACGATGCCGCCGCCGCCCCACGGGGACGTTGTCGGGACCGCGGTCGCCGAGTTGCCCGTGATCGTGCTGCTGACGATGTTGAGCGTGCCCGCCGCCGGGTAGCTCCGGAAGGCGATGCCGCCGCCGCTGTCCGACGTGTTGCCGGCGATGGTGCTGTCCCGGACGGTCAGGCCGGTCAGCGGCTCGGTCGCGTTGGCCGAGGTCGTGAGGGGCATCCCAAAGAAGGACAATGCGCCGCCGTAGGAGCCGTAGAACGCATTCCTGGCGACGTTTCCGGACAGGGTGCTCCGGTCAATGAGCATGGCCCCGCCGTTGGACCAGTACAGGCCGCCGCCCTGGGTCGCGGTGTTTCCCGCTACCGTGCTCTGCTGGAGGGACAGCGCGTTGTTCCAGCCCAGGTAGATGCCGCCGCCGGACCGCCCGGCACTGTTGCCGCTGATCGTGCTGCGGGCGATGGTCAGCAGTGCCGTGCCGTAGGCCGCGAGGTCAATCCCGCCGCCGAACCCGACGGTCGAGTTGCCGCTGATCGTGCTGTCCGTCACCGTGACGGCGCCGGTGGAGGCGTTGCAAATGCCCGCCCCGGCGGCGGCGGTGTTGTTGACGACGGCGGCGTGCGACACGGTCAGGTTGCCGCTGTTCACGGCGACCCCGCCGCCGTTGCCGGCCGCCGTGCCGCCGGTGAGCGTCAAGCCGCTGAGCGTCACCGTGTTGCCGGCCCCCGCGTCGGTCAGCAGGACGCGGCCGGTACCGTTGGCGTCGATCGTCAGGACGGCCGCCCCCGGTCCGGCGATCGTGACCGCGCCGGTGATCGCCGGCAGGCTCGACGCCAAGCTGATGGTGCGGGCGGTGCCGTCGTAGAAGTTCGTCGCCCCGCCGGCCGTGGTGTTGCTGAACTGGATCGCGTCGGCCGCCGCGCCGTCGAGGTTAGCCTGGGCGATGCAGTACCGCAGGTCTCCGCTGGCCCCGCTGCCGATCCCGGCGTCGCCGGCATTGGTCACCGTCAGCGTCCGCGGGACTAGCACTCGGAAGGTGCCGATGGTCCCGGCCGGCACGGCGCCGTTCGCGTCCGACACTTGGTCGGGCTGCACGGCGATCGCGTAGGTGCCGTTGTCGTCCCGGGACCACGCCCCGCCGGGGACGGCGAACTGGTAGGTGGCGACGACGCGGTTCGGGTTGCTGGCATCCGCGCCCACGTACGTGACCGAGACCGGCGGCACCGCGGCCGGGGTGGCCACCGTCAAGTCGCCGGAGCCGAGCGTCGCCGTGTTGATGGGGACGTTGTCGGCGTAGGTAACGGTGAACGTGTACGTGGTCCCGCCGCCGGCGGTCACGTCGGCCGCCGCGGCGGTGGCTTCCGGGGCGGGTACCCACTCGTAGGCGCCGACGTCCACGCCCGGCCCCTGCGGCCGGCCGACGCCCCGCTGGTCGGCGGTGCCGGCCAGGGCCGGGTCGCCGTGGTCGATGGCCGCGCTGCCGGCGCCGAGCGCCACCGTCGGCGTCGGCCCGCCGTTGTCGGCGAGCGGCCGGAGGTTCAGGGCCGCTCCGACCGGCAGGTCGCCGGGGCCGGGGGTGTAGGTGAACCCGGCCGTGCTCCCAATGGCCGAGTACCTAGTCGTGATCGCGGCGGGAGCCCGCGCGGCGATGTCCGCGCGGCCGTTGGCGAACCGGTTGCCGGACACGATGGTGTTGTCCAGGCTGACCACGACGCCCGACCCGGCCTTCACGTTGATGCCGCCGCCGCCGTACGCGTAGCCGTTGACGTTCGGGGCGATGGCCACGGCCGTGTTGCCGGTGATCGTGCTGCTCGCGACGGTGAGCGTGCAGTGGCCGCCCAGCGCGATCCCGCCGCCGCTGCTGTTCGAGTTGCCGACGGCTGTGTTGCCGGCGATGGTGCTGGTCCGGACGGTAACGGTCGTCCCCGCCCCGCCCTGGTAGAAGACACCGCCGCCGCTGAATCCGGCCGAGTTCCCGACCAGGGCGCTGCCGACGATGGTCAGGTCGCCGGGGGTAACGTACTCGTCGATGGCGCCGCCGAAGCCGCCGGCCCGGTTGTCGGCCAACGTGCTGTTGGTGATTGTCAGGGTCGGGCCGCGCGACGGGACCTCGATGCCGCCGCCGGAGCCGAAGGCGGTGTTGTTCGAGATCGAGCTGTTGGTGACCGTGATGATGCCCGCGGTGTCGGAGACCGCGACGCACACGCCGCCGCCGTAACGGGCGTAGTTGCCGGCGATGACCGAGTCCATCACCGTCAGGTTGCCCGCGACATAAATACCACCGCCTTCTCCGCCGACGTACCCGGTCGAGTCGGTGTTGGACTGGTTACCCCGGACGGTCACGCCGGTCAGCGCCAGGTTGCCCGACACGGCGGCGATCCCGCCGCCGTTGCCGACCACCGCGCCGCCGGTAAGCGTCAGGCCGTTGACGGTGACCGTGTTCCCGGCCCCGGGGTCGGTGGTCAGGACGCGGCCTGTGCCGTTGGCGTCGATCGTCAGCAGGCCGGCCCCCGGCCCGACAATAGTCGCTGCGCTACCGACGGCCGGCGGCGAGCCGATCAGGGTGATCGTGTGCGGGTTGCCGTCGTAGAAGTTGGTCGCGCCGCCTGCCGTGCCGTTGCTGAACGCGATGACGTCGGCGCTCGGGGCGTCGCCGTTGGCCTTGGTCAGCGCGTCTACGAGGGACCCGGACCCCGAGGCGTTCGTGTTCGTTACCGTGAGCGTCCGTGGCACCCGCACCCGGAACGTCGTCAGCCGGCCCGCCGGGACGGGGACGTTATTCGTGTTCCGCACCTGGTCGGCCGCGACGTTGATCGTCCAGGTGCCGTTGTCGGCGCCGGCCGCCAGTCCGGCCGGGAAGGTGAACTGGTAGGTGGCAGTGATCGCGGCCGCGTCGGCGGCCGGCGTGGCGCTGACGAACGTCACGGCCACCGGCGACACCCCGGCCGGGGGTGTCACCGTCACGGCGGCGGCGTTGCCGTTGACCGACGAGTACAGCACGGCCGCGTCGTCGGTGTACGTCACGGTGAACTGGTAGGTCGGCGAGGTCGCGGCGGTCACCTCCAGGGCGGTAGCCTCGGCCGCCGGGACGCCCGGCTGCCGCTCGAACGCGCCGATGTCGGGCAAGCCGGTCGGGGCCTCCCGCAGGAACCCGGCCCCCCGCTGGTCGAACGTCAGCCCGTCCGGGTTGCTGCCGGCGTTGAGGGCCGGGCTGCCGGCCGCCAGGGCGTGCGTCGGGGTCGGCCCGCCGTTGAAGGCGAGCGGCCGGAGGTTCAGGGTCGCCCCGATCAGGTTGCCCCCCAGGCTCTGATACGTGGTGATCCCGACCGTGCTGCCGAACGCGCTGTGGTCGGCACTGACCGACTGGGCGAGGACGTCCGGGCTGGCGGTCGGGCCGCCGTTCCCCGAGACGATCGAACTGACCGTGGTCACGGAGAATTGGGCGTACCCGGTCTGCCCGATGCCGCCGCCGCCGGCGGAGGAATTGCCCGTGATCGTGGAGTTCCACGCGGACACGGCGCCCAGGGGCCCGGGTAGCAAACCGGGTGGGGGAACCGACGGCGACACCACCCCGATCCCGCCGCCGACGCCCCCGGCGCTGTTCCCCGAGAGAGTGCTGTCCTGGATCAGGATCGTTGCCGCCCCGCCGTACCCGACGGTCACGAACAGGCCGCCGCCGGCGCCGGCCGCCGTGTTCCCGGTGACGGCGCTGTTCCGGACCGTGATCGTGGCCCCAGCCGCCCCGGCGATGCCGCCGCCGGCACCGGTCGTCCGGTTCCCGTGGACCCAGTCGGTGTCGAACGTGACGGCGTTGGCCCCCGTGAACACCCCGCCGCCGGTGGTGGCGTTGCCGCCGGTGATTTCCAGGTTCCTGAACAGAACCGTCAGGCCCGTGCCGGCGACGGTGAACACTTGGCTGGCGTTGTTGCCGCTGACGGCGATCCCGTTACCCGCCGGGCCGGTGATCGTCAGCGAGTTCGCGACCGTCAGCGGCCCGGTGGCCAGGGTGATCGTCCCGGTCAGGCCGGGGGTGAACACGACGTCGTCGGCTTGGGTGTCGGCGTTGGCGTCGAGGATGGCCTGGCGGAGCGACCCAGGGCCGGCGTCGTTCAGGGTCGTCACCGTGAACGTGGCCGGGACCAGCCGGTCCTCCAGCGGCCGCACCAGCAGGCGGGCCGCCGCCGACCTCCGGCGGCGGCGGGGTGCGGGGCCGGTCGGCCGGGTGGGCGGAAACAGACGGCGGAGCAGACGGGACATGGCGGACCTCCGGGTAAAGAAAGAAAATGAGGCCGAAGACCAAGCCGGTGCGGTGCCGGTCCGAATGGCAGGCCGCACCCGCCCGAAGCGGGATCAATGATTCTCGATCGTAACGAACGGAAATGACG
>DASXAN010000614.1:0-3422 GCA_036406755.1 Gemmataceae bacterium | reverse complement strand
GCACAATCGAACAGGTAGAGCCGGCCATTGTGCCGAACGAAGAAGATGCGCGGTTGGTCCCAGAAGTCCCGGTAATCGATGTCGGCCCAGCTGCTCATGGCATCCCTCCGGGAATCAGGGCTTGTCGCCGTCGATCCGTTGGCGACGGGGCACGGGATTGGGCTGGAGCGCGGAAAAGGTCGTCGGCCCACCCTCAACTATGTTAACGTGCTGGCGATTCGTTGTCTGGCGGCGGGACACTTCCGGCTCCCAAGTCACCGTGCCGCCGGCCGCGCGGATGGTGCCCACAGTGGTGAACCGGATTTGTCCGTGAGGGACGGCCGCGGCGGCAGCGTCCAGGGTTGGCCCGACCGCTCCGGAGAAGGTTTGGCCAGCGGGCGGCAGGGGACTGCCGCCGCCGCGGACGACGACGTAATCATCCGGCACGACCTGCGTCGGATCAGCCCCGGCCGCAACCGCCGCCGCCAACGCATCACCGCAAGAATCAGGAAACATGGCTAACCTCGGCCGCTGGTCCGTCGCTCCACCCTAACTCCGGGTGGCAACGTGGGGCCACGGGGCCGAGTTTACCCGCCCCGCCCCGCGCCCCCCACGCTCGGGGCGCCGCGGCGAAACGGTTCAGAGCAACTTGCACCGCCCGGCTTCAAAGTCGGCGTCCGTCCGGCGCCCGGCCTCGTCCAGCCGCCCGGCCCGGATGTCTTCGGCGATGCGGCGGTCCCAGGCGTCGGCCAGATATTCCTCGAACCACCGCGCGAACGCGGCCAGCTCGTCGCTGGGCAAGTCGGCCACGGCGGCTTGCAGCTCGTCCAGGCTCATGGCGACCTCCGGCAGAACGAGCAAACATTCATCTCACCGCTCCCCCACCGGCGCGTCGCGGTCGCCGGACTCGATCCGCCGCAGCCGCTTCGCGTACACCTCACTCTTCGGCTCCAGCTCCACGCACCGCTTGATCTCCGCCACCGCCGCCGCCTGCTCGCCCCGCTGGAACAGCACCTCCGCCAGCGTCGCCCGGATGTTCGCCGACGACGGGGCCAGCTCCACCGCCTTGCGGGCGTGCTCCAGCGCCGGGTCCAGGTCGCGGCGGCAGCGGGCCGCCAGCCACGCCCGGTCGTTGTGGAACCCGGCGCTCTGCGGGTAGTCCTTGCACAGCCGGTCCAGCACCGCCGCCGGCGCCGCGTACAGCCGGTCGGCCTCGGCCGCGTGGCCGGCCTTCGCCAGCCCCGGCACCAGCGACTCGGCCGGCTCGTCGGACCCCGGCAGCAGTGCCTCCGCCGCCTCCGCCTCGCGGACCGCCCCGGCCACGTCCCCGGCCGCCAGCAGGCCGCGGGCCCGGTACGCCGCCCGCCGGTGCAGCGTCCGCAGGTAGCTCTCGTTCTTGAGGAAATAGGAGTTCGACCGGAGCATGCGGATGAGGAACCGGTCGGCGCACGCGGCCGCCGCCCGGCGGTCGGGGAACGCCCCGGGGTCTTCGCACAGCCGGCCCTCGGCCGACCGCCCGTTGCGCGACCCGGGGCCGCCCAGCCGCACCACCAGCCGCCGCTCCGCCCGCACCTGCTCCATCATCTCCGGCCCCAGGTCGGACCGCTTGGCCAGCTCGTCGGCCAGCTTGATCCGGGCGTCCTCGTCGGCCAGCGGCAGGGCGTGGGCCAGCTGCCGCGCCTCGGGGCCGCCCGGCCGGCCGGCCTTTTCCAGCGCCCAGCCCCGCAGCCACAGCGGCAGCGACTGCTTCGAATCCGCCTTCCACGCCCGCTCGTAGGCGTCGGCCGCGTCGGCGTACTGCTTCGCCTCGGCGTGCAGGTCGCCCAGCCGCAGCCACGCCGCGGCCGAGTTCGTCCGCTTCGCCGCCTCCTCGACCAGCGCCCGGGCCTGCTCGTCCAGCCCGGCCGCCCGGCACGCCTCGCCCAGCCCTTGCAGCGCCCGCTCGGCGTCCGCGTCCGGCCGGGATCGGGCCGCTTTCGCCGCCGCCTCCAGGGCCGCCCGGCCGGCCGGCTCGGCCAGCCGCTTGTCCAGCAGCGCCGGCAACCGGGTGACCGTGTCCCGCATCGGCTCGACGGCGTGCTCCAGCCGCAGGGACTGCCACCACGTCTCCGCCGCCAGCGGGGCCTTGGGGTACAGCTTGGCGAACACCTCAGCCGGGGTCGAGCCGCCGTTGAGCAGGGCGGCGGCGAGCGGCAGGGCGTCGTCGGTGCGGTGCCGCTCGACCAGCAGCTGGACCGCCTCCAGCGCGGCCGACGACTCGGCCGGGGTCAGGCGGTCGTAGGCGGTCAGGCCGGCGAGGATCTGCCGGGCCGCGTCCTGCTCGCCGCGCAGGAGGTGGACGCGGAGCTTGGCCGTGTCCCACTGCCACCGCAGCGCGGTCCGCTCGCCGACGGCGGCCTTGTCCAGCCGGGCGAAGGCGTCGTCGTAGCGGTGCTGCTGGCAGAGGACGTCGAACTGCGGCAGCAGGCCGTCGGGCAACTTGTACTTGTCCAGGGCGGCCAGGGCGTCGGCCGGGCGGCCGGCGAACATCAGGGCGCGGAACACCAGCGGCGGGGCGGGGCTGCCGGTGCGGACGACGGCCATCTTCTTCAACTCGTCCAGGGCGGCCGCGGCGGCGGCGGCCTTGCCGGCCAGGTCCAGGTACATGAGCTTCAGCCCGACGGTGGTGGCGGCGGACCGGTTGTCGGCGGCCGGCAGGTCGGCGAGCTCGGCCCACGCCCCCTGGTCGAACAGGGCCGCCTCCTTGAGGTCGGCCCGGCCGGTGCGGTCGGCCGCCCGGCGGGCCTCGGCGAAGTCGCCGTGCAGCTTGGCCAGGTGGGCCAGGATGACGGCGCTCACCCGGCCGTCGGGGGAGCCGTCGGGCAGCCGGCCGTTGCCGTCGCCGGCCTGGTCGGCGTGCTTGTCGGCCAGGCCCTTCCAGCGGGGCAGCTGGTCGGCGAGCCGGCCGCGGGCGGCCAGGAAGGCGGCGTAGTGGCGGACGGCGACCGGGTCGGCCGGGGCGGCCGCCGCGGCGACGGCGCTGCGCTCGAGCAATTCGCCGGCCCGGTCGGCCTGACCGGCGGCCAAGAGAGCCGGGGCGACCCGCCAGCCCTCCACGTCGATGGCGTGCCGCATGGAGTCGCGCTGGGCGGCCGTGGCGGCGAGGCGGTCGATGAGGCGGTCGGCCACGTCCAGGCCGCGGGGGCCGAGGTCGAGCAGGTCGGGGGCGACGGTCGGCCAGGCGCCGGGGCCACCGGTGCGGGCGGCGGCGATCAGCTCGACGAACCGCCGGGGCATGTCGGGGGTGATGCCGTAGGGGATCTTGTCGAGCAGGTCGCGGCAGCGGGCGACCACTTCGGCGTCGTCGCTCTTCAGCCCGGCCTTAAGGGCGTCCTCGGCGGCCGGGCCGGCGGCCCACAGCCAGGCGGTGGCCTGTTCGCGCACCCGGTAGTCGTCGGACCCGA
>DASXAN010000613.1:0-1916 GCA_036406755.1 Gemmataceae bacterium | reverse complement strand
TGACCCTGACCGCCCTGGTCTGCCGAGAGCACGTCCTGCTCGTCGGCCCGCCCGGCTGTGCCAAGTCGTTGCTCCTCGACGCCGTCATGCGGTGGCTGGGCGGCCGGACGTTCGGCTGCCTGCTGACCCGGTTCACCACGCCCGAGGAGCTGTTCGGCCCCGTCTCGGTGGCCGGCCTGAAGGCGGACGAGTACCGCCGCATCACCGCCGGCAAGCTGCCGGAGGCGGACGGGTGCTTCCTCGACGAGGTGTTCAAGGGGTCCAGCGCCATCCTGAACACGCTCCTCCGCATCCTCAACGAGCGGACGTTTGATAACGGCAGGGCGGTGGTCCCCGTCCCGCTGCGGCTGTGCGTGGCCGCGTCGAACGAGTGGCCGGCCCAGCAGGAGAACGGCAAGGAACTGGCCGCCCTGTTCGACCGGTTCCTGCTCCGCAAGGCGGTGCGGCCGATCCTGTCCCAGACCGGCCGGCAGAAGCTCCTCTGGCGCCGGGACCACGCCCCGAAGCTGACAACCTCGATCACGGCCGCCGAACTCGACCACGCCCATTCGGAAGCCTTGACCTTGCCGTGGACGACCGAGGCGAAGGAGGCGTTCGAGACGATCCTGCGGGAACTCGCCAAGGAGGGCATCCAGCCCGGCGACCGGCGGCAGTTCAAGAGCGTGGCCGCCTGCCAGGCGTTCGCCTACCTGGCGGGGTCGGTTCAGGTCGAGCCCGAGCACCTGGAGGTCCTCGCGCACACGCTCTGGGACGACCCGGCCGAGCAGCCGGAGAAAGCGGCCCGGGTCGTGGCGAAGGTGGCCAACCCGACCGGGATGCGGGTCAACCAGCTGCTCCTGGAGTGCGAGCAGATCCTCGCTTCCGCGGACGTCAAGAACCTGGCCCAGGCGGCGACGGCCACCGCCAAGCTGGCCGAGATCGACAAGCAGCTCGCCGCGCTGAAGGGCGACGGCCGGCTCGACCGCGCCCGCGCCTACGTCCGCGACCAGGTCAAGAAGATCAAGCTGGCCTCGATCGAGGCCATCTGACCGCGACAACTACCCTTCACTGACCCACACGACAGGAGGCTCGCGATGACGAACCGGGAGTTACTGCATGCCCCGAAGGAGGCCCTCGGCCCGGCGGACCGCCAGCGGCAGTTCGTCCTGAACGTCGCGCTAACGCCGGTCCCGTGCCCGGCCTGCCAGGCCCCGGTCGACGCGCTCGCCGCCGCCGGCGTGGGCGTCGACCGGTACGACTTCGGCCGCGCCGACCGGGCGTTCCGCTGCCCGAGCTGCGCCGCCGCGCTGGAGCAGGTGGTGCCGGTCCTGGCCGTCGGCCCGGGCTGGTTCTGGGAGCTGGACCGCGACTGGCTGGCCGGGCGGCTGGCGAAGGCCCGGCAGTACGACCGTGAACACGCCACCGGGGAGGGCACGGCATGTCGGGCGACGCCGGCTGGGTGAACCGGATCGAGATACGGTCGGAGACCAGCGACCGGGTGTACGTCGTCAGCCAGCACGCCGAGAAGCGGTACTGGGCGTGCAGCTGCCCGGGGTGGCGGTCCCACCGGAAGTGCAAGCACATGGCGACGCTCGGCCTCCCCAGCCATGAGCAGCCGTTCGACATGAAGAAGGAGCACGCGACGGAGAAGGGCTTCCTCGACGGGTACGCCACCTACGACACGTCGGGCGGGCACGGATCGGCGGAGGACTGGCAGAAGACCTTCACCGCCCGCATGGGGCTCGCCGAAGCCCGCAAGGCACTCGGCTTGCCGAAGTCGGCCGGTTGGGACGACGTGCGGCGGGCGTTCCGCCTGGCCGGCACCGAGGCCGTGCAGAAGCTGGTGGACGAGTACGAGGCCGCGGCGGGCAAGTTCGGCGGCGGCGACCTGGAGTCAGAAGCCGCGGCTGTCAAGCAGGCCCGGTTCCGGCTGGAGG